>URLF01000100.1 GCA_900548705.1 uncultured Porphyromonadaceae bacterium
TTTCAGGCAAGAAATTTATGCCCAAAAACACGTTTTTACGGCATATCCAGCGCCAACGCCTGGATTTCAGCCACTTCAACGAATGTTAAAAATCAATACCTGTGGCCAGCCATAAGGACATATCATTACAATTTCCGTTTTAGGAAGCGTCCGGTATAGGAAGCGTCACATCCAGCGACCTCCTCAGGAGTACCCGCTACCACAAGGGAGCCGCCAGCTTCACCTCCTTCTGGACCGAGGTCAATGACATGATCGGCAGCCTTGACGACATCAAGATTGTGCTCGATAATCAATACGGAGTGGCCTTTTGCAATCAATCGGCTGAAAGAATCCATCAAAAGATTGATGTCATGGAAGTGGAGTCCCGTAGTCGGTTCATCAAAAATGAACAAAGTAGGCTGCGACACCTCCATTGCAAGGAAATATGCAAGTTTCACTCGCTGGTTCTCTCCGCCCGACAAAGTAGATGATGACTGCCCGAGCTTAATATAACCCAGCCCCACATCTTCGAGAGGTTGCAGCCGCCGGACAATCTTGGCAGTCTGGGAGGATTTATCCTCAGAGAAAAATTCGATGGCCTGGCTGACTGTCATATCGAGGACATCGAAAATATTTTTACCCCGGTATTCAATTTCAAGGACATCGCGTTTGAAACGTTTGCCGCCGCAAGCCTCACACGGGATGGTGATGTCTGCCATGAACTGCATCTCTATCGTGATTTTACCCTCACCCTTACATTCCTCGCAACGGCCACCTTCGGCGTTGAAAGAGAAATAAGCCGGGGTGAAGCCCATCTGCTTGGCTCCTTGCTGGGCCGCGAACAACGCACGAATCTCGTCATACGCTTTCAAATATGTGGCAGGATTCGAACGGGACGACTTGCCGATTGGATTCTGGTCAACAAATTCCACTCCGCCGATGCGCTTGACATCTCCCGACAACTTCTGGAAAGCGCCGGGAGCATCGGAAGCAAGTCCCAGCTCGCGCAGCAACGCCCGGTAAAGGACATCCCGGACAAGAGTGGACTTTCCGGAACCGCTCACCCCGGTCACCACAGTCAGCACACCCAACGGGAATTTCACATCTATATTTTTAAGGTTATGCTCGCGCGCGCCACACACCTCTATATAACTGTTCCACCGACGGCGATGACTCGGGACAGGAATCTTCATCTCTCCCGTGAGATACTTGGCGGTGTAACTATCGTGTGCTGCCGGCAGGTCGGCCAACGTTCCTTCAAACACTATTTCACCCCCAAGGCGTCCGGCTTTAGGGCCCACATCTATAATCCAGTCGGCCGCCTCCATAATTTCCTCGTCATGCTCCACGACGACAACCGTGTTGCCAAGTTCGCGCAACGACCGCAACACGCCAATCAGTTTGGCAGTGTCTCGCGAGTGAAGTCCGATGCTCGGCTCGTCAAGGATATACAGAGACCCGATCAGAGAAGACCCCAGCGACGTGGCAAGGTTTATACGCTGGCTCTCTCCGCCGGAAAGCGTGGACGACAACCGGTCGAGGGTAAGATACTCCAGGCCGACATCCACCAGAAAACCGAGACGGCTGTTTATCTCGGCCAACAGACGTTTCGCCACAGCCGCGTCATGGGAGCTGAGCTGCAGATTCCGGAACCATTCGCGCAAATCGGAGACAGGCATAGCGACGAGTTCCGCGATACTCTTTTCTCCTACCTTCACATATGTGGCTTCCTTGCGCAGACGGCCGCCATTACATTCGGGACAAAGAGTCTTTCCCCGGTAGCGGGCCATCATCACGCGATACTGTATCTTGTACTGGTTCTCCTCAACCATCTTGAAGAATCCGTCGATACCCTTGAAACCGCCGACCCCATGCCACAGCTGGTCTTTCTCGAACTGCGACAAATCAGCGTAAGGTTTATGCACGGGGAAACCGACCTGGGAAGCAACGTGGATGAAATCTTTCTTCCACTGGCTCATCTTCTCCCCTTTCCAACATTCAACTGCCCCCTCATAGACCGACAGCGCCGGATTCGGAATCACCAGACGCTCATCTATGCCGAGACATTTCCCGAACCCCTCACAGCGCGGACACGCACCATAGGGATTGTTAAAGTTGAACAACATGTCAGAAGGCTCGACAAACTTGATGCCGTCCGCCTCGAAACGTTTCGAGAACTCGTGGCGATGGATACCATCCTCACCCCACACCACCAGGCTCATCGCGTCGTCACCTTCAAAGAAAGCGGTCTCGACAGAGTCGGCAAGACGCGACAACTCGTCAGGGTCATCCACCACAGACATTCGGTCAATCAACAGCTCGTAGCCATCATTGACTTCCGGCAGTTCGCCGGAGGAAAGCAACTCGTCGAAACCGTAAAACCGGCCGTCACGATAAAGACGCGAGTAACCTCCCTTGGAAAGAATCTCAAGATGGACCGAAAGTTTGCGTCCTTCCGGCACCTTCAACGGTGCAACCACAGCAAGACGCGTACCTTCGGGATATGCGACCGCCGCGTCAATGACATCAGACACGGAATGCTTCTTCACCTCCAATCCCGACACAGGGGAATAGGTACGCCCCACCCTACCGAACAACAGCCGGAGATAATCATAAATCTCCGTTGATGTCCCTACGGTACTTCTCGGATTCCTGGTGTTGACTTTCTGCTCAATCGCAATAGCCGGAGGAAGCCCCCGGATGAAATCAGCCTCAGGCTTGGGCATCTTCCCGAGGAACTGACGTGCATAAGCCGAAAGACTCTCGACATAACGCCGCTGCCCCTCGGCATAGAGGGTGTCGAACGCCAACGAGGATTTTCCCGAGCCGCTCATGCCCGTTATCACAACAAGTTTGCCACGAGGAACGGTGACATCCACATTCTTGAGATTGTTCACCCTCGCGCCTTTGACCACGATGTCATCGGAATCATCACGCAAGCGCGGATTGCCATTGTCAATACTTCCCTTATATATTATATGTGTATTTTCGTTTTTTCCCATATTCATATTCCTTCTGGATGCCCCTCTCCCCCCGGCCAAGCCAGCGGAGGGGCATCTTACAAAGATACGAATTTTTATCCGCATTACCTATCAACCCACAAATCGATTATGAAAATTTCACAAAACACCTCCAGCCCACCCATATTGGAATATCCAGGAGATTAGTCGCACAAATGTCTGATAAAATCATCCGGGCGTAATAAACCATATCAACGAAGAGTTGTTATAATAGTAACTGAAAACGAAACACTGAATCCTAACTTCTTAACGACCTATTCACTTATGAAGAATTTAGACATCATCCTCGCCGTCATCGGCGGTGCGGTCGCCGGAGCGGCCGTCGGACTTCTCTTCGCCCCCAAGAAAGGCTCAGACCTGCGTGACGACATCGCCGATTACCTCAAGTCTAAGGGTATTTCCTTGAAAAAGGAAAAACTCGACGAGCTCGTCGATGAAATCGAGGCCGAAGTCGTGAAGAAATGACGGCAAATCCCCAAAACGTATAACAACTAAAAAAATAAGACATGAGAGCAACCAACCTGCTTGCCGCATTCCTTGGCGGCGCAATCGTGGGAGCCGGTGCAGCATTGCTGTTCGCTCCCGAGAAGGGGGAAGACCTCCGCGAACAGATCAAGACCCTCCTCAAGAAATATGGCGTATGCAAATGCACCCGCGCCGAAGAGCTTGAGGAAATCGTGGATCAGATCGCAGCCGAAATCAACGAAGTAAAGAAATAACCCGAACATAAATCCGGTCCAACGGCGCAGCCCGACGCCTCACAGCGCAGGCCGCGCCGTTGACGGTTACTTCTCAGCCGCGTTCATGCCATCCTCCGCCCCCTAAGGGAGTTCTCTCCCATCCCTCTCGTTTCAACTTTTCACCAGACTCAGGTCAAACCATCTCACCACAAAAGAATGCTTAACTCATCAAATCAGGAAGCCCACGCGGGAAACGGGAAGTTCAACGCGCTGAAATCATCTTTCATGCGTCTCGTCTCCCTCTACATAGAAAGCGCCAAGCTGACGGCCGCAGAGAAACTGACCCTGCTGCTTTCCGCCGCTGTATTGTTCATCACCGCTTTCACACTGGTGACAATCGCTATCGCGTTCGGCGCGGTCGCGTTGCTCCAACTCCTGGAACTGGCCCTCTCCCCCATCGCCGCAGCGGCCATACTCGCCGGTTTTTTCCTGCTTCTCGCGCTGTTGATATACCTTCTCCGCAAGCCGTTGGTAATCAACCCGACCGCAAAATTCATGAGCAAGCTTATCATGGACATCGGCAAAGACCGTATCAGATATTGACCCAAAATCCACCCGAAATCAAGAAATATGAAATCCTCCGGAACAACAAAAAAGACCGACAGCCGCCACAATGAGTCCCCGGCAATGACACTTGAGGAAATCAGGATGAGACAGATGGTCAACTCTATGAAAATCAAGATTGAGCAACAGCGCCTCCTCGCGGCAATACTTCCGGGTGCCACCCCGACTGAAACCGCTGTGACAACCAACATATACCGCTTCGAGACCCTGATGCAGTACGCCACGCTGGCCGTCACCACATTCCGCATGGCCAAAAAGGCTGTCGACTTTTTCAAGAGTTTCAGAAAATAATCGTAATTTTGCGGGTAAAATAGCCCTGCAACATGAACGATTACATTGAGCTACGCGTAAACATAACACCTTGCGACGAAATCGCGACAGACATCCTCGCGGCATTGCTGGCCGAAGGCGGCTATGAAAGTTTTGTCCCCGACGCGACCGGACTGACCGCCTACATTCCCCAGCCACAATTCGACCGCGATGAGACAGACAAAATCCTCGGGGCTTTCCCTCTGCCCGGCCATCAATTTACAATCTCAGTCAACGCCATAGAAGGTGAAGACTGGAACAGCGAATGGGAGAAACACTACTTCCAGCCAATTGTGGTCGCCGACAAATGCGTCATTCACAGCTCTTTCCACAAAAACATACCCGCTTGCCAATATGACATAGTGATTGATCCGAAAATGGCATTCGGCACCGGTCACCATGCTACCACATCCCTTATCATCGAACAGCTGCTCGCCACACCGCTTGAGGAAAAGAGCGTAATCGACATGGGCACAGGCACAGGAATCCTCGCCATCCTCGCAGCGATGCGCGGAGCCACCCGAGTAACCGGAATCGAAATCGACCCCGCCGCCGAAATCAACGCGCGGGAAAACGTCGTTACCAACGGCCATCCTGAAATCACAATATTGCTCGGAGACGCCTCGCTGCTCAGTGGATGCCAGCCGGTCCACCTCTTCATCGCCAACATCAACCGCAACATAATCACCAACGACATTGCCGCGTACTTCAAGGCACTAAAACCGGGCGGCACAATGCTCCTCAGCGGTTTTTACGAACACGACATACCCGTCATAATGGAAGCAGCCACACCCTATGGCGTGGCGGAAAGCAGCCATACCGTCAAAGGCGACAACTGGACCTGCCTGCGCCTTGTGAAGAAATCCTGACCATCCCATACGACACCACAATTCCCACCACACAGATGAAAAAAGCCATCCTGATTCCGACCTTCTTAGCCTCCGCGTCTATCGGACTCGCCGCCACACCGGAAAACGCGCCTAAAGACTCGGTGCTCTTCGTCATACCGCAAGAAAGTCTCGCCACCGAAGCCAAAGTCGCCAAAGAATCAAACCTCGGCCATTTCACATGGGGAGCAGACCTGGGAAGCTCAGTCGATCTCACAGCCAACGACATGACATCCATTGACATAACCGGCTACTTCGGCTACAAAAACCGCTGGCTCAGGTTTCTCGGTATCGGAGCGGGCATCAACTCAATGCTGGGAAACGCATCGCGATGTTATCCCATATATGCGATGTTGCGCACATCATTCAGCTCCCGCCCGCAGCTTTGCTTTCTTGACCTCAGGGGTGGCATCTCGGTAAACAACATCCTAAATTACAGTTCACAGACCGACTTTTACGGTTCTGTCGGTCTGGGCATCACCCTCGCCAAAGGGAAAAAATTTTCCTCACACATAATCGTGTCATACAACTTCTCCCCTATTCGCCCATATATAATCCGGACAGAAGTGCCGGTGACGGATTCGCCCGGAGAGGTATTTGAAGGAGACCCTATCCAGACAACCACAATCGAGTCAAGTGTCTCATTTCCAGACCTGCACTTCGCATCCATCAGAATCGGATGCGCCTTCTGACGCGATTTAGAATGCCCCGAAAACCACTCGCGGATTATCCATTAAACAAATTTAACAGATTTTTTCTGTCGCAAATTTTGCCAATCCAAAAATAGTCCGTACCTTTGCACACGTCAAAGGAAAACAACCAACTTTGACCTCAAGAGACTCTTGAGCAGATGTATCGCGGGATGGAGCAGTGGTAGCTCGTTGGGCTCATAACCCAAAGGTCGGAGGTTCGAGTCCTCCTCCCGCCACCAAGAAATGATAACTCGCTGAATCAGCGGGTTATTTTTTTATCCTGTCAAACCCGGCGCAGACGCAGACAGACATACCCTTCAAACAACCAATCCGCAACGACACCATGGACTTCTACAATACCTTCAAGCGACTCATCGGCCTTAAGAACCCAAGAATCAAACTGATGATGCTGGCTGCCGCCCGAACTTGCGGCATGAGGTATTACGGAGTGTTCATAGACCCCGTCATCGCCTGCAACCTCAAATGCAGGATGTGCTATTTCAGCGACCCCGCAAGCCGCCCTGCTCCACAAGGCAGAATGACACAGGAATACATCTCACTTCTCCAGAAGAACGTGTTATCCAAGGCTATGAAAATGCAGATTGGTTGCGGCGCGGAACCGACCCTCTACCGCGACCTCCCGAATCTGATAAAGGCAGGCAGACAGGCCGGTGTGCCATACATTGAAATCACAACAAATGGCCAACTCGTAACCGCCGAATCACTTCAGGGCGCCATAGACGCAGGACTCGACGGTATGACCCTCTCCCTCCATGGCACCACTCCCGCCACCTATGAATACCTGATGGATGGCGCTAAATTTGACAACCTACTCCGGCTGATAGAAATCCTGGGGGATACCAAGGCAAAAAAGCCCACATTCAAACTCCGCATCAACTACACTGTAAACAATCTCAACAAAAAGGAATTGGCCGGTATCTGGCAGCTGTTCGGCAACACAAGGATAGACATCCTCCAGGTACGACCGATCCAGAAGCTCGGAGACACGGCATATGACGACTTCGTGATTGAGGACTACGACGGGTTCATGGCTGAAATAATCGCCCCGATAGCCGAAGAATGCCGGAAGAGGGGTACCATCGCATTCCTTCCCACCCGCGATAATGTCGAGAGAGTCAACCGCAAGACATCCACCCTCACATCAATCCTCGAAGAGGTCAGCTATTGCTACATCTCCCCGGCGACATGCTATCGCCCCGACTACCTCCCGGAGAAAGAAAGCCTGAAATCCTACCAGAATCGCACAGGAATAGCGTCACGCCTACACAAAGCGATTTTCGGACGTCACCTGCTCGATGAGACCGCCGACATTTCCACTTCAAAGAAACTCAATTATAGCTGAATCGTCCCCTCTCGACATTGTATGCCGCGGTGTCAAAATCCATCGTCGCGTCAAGGTTTATCACCGTGGAATTATAGCGGCTTCCTGGTTGCCCTCCAAAGAAACCAGACCCTACTAAGAGATTATGAAAGGCCGGTGTGTCAACAAGTGAATTTTTACACACCGGCCTGCAATATTTCAAACCGACAAAGAGAGGTCAGAGGGAGGTTATCAGTTAGTACGCCATTCTCCCACAGTAGCATCAGTGAGAGTGATGGATGTCAACGACACCTTATAATCGGGAGAAAAGAAACGGCTGCCCATAAGGGTTGTGGCCATGTAATAGTATTCCGCACCCTGGGGAATGTCAGCATCCGTATGACCGCCCGCCTTAAGCGTACCTTTGTTCTCACGGGTGATAAGCTCACCTTTTGAATTTGTGAAATAAACGACAAAATCATTGAGGGTGTAAGAGGAACCGTTGGTTATGTAAACCACGTCAGGATTTTGTTCCGGGCCGGGAGCGGGTTCGGGTTCATCACTACCACATGAGGTGAATCCAACCGCGCACACAGCAAGCAAGAGGATACCCAGAAGTCTGTAAATTTGTTTCATATCAACAAGGGAACATCGATTGTGGGATTCCCGAGGCCGTGTTCCTTGCGCCGCCTCAGGAATTCTTCCCGACTCCCTACGGAAGATCAGATTGGTTTAAAAAAGAAAACGTGGGAGTCCATAGCTGCTGCCCGTTCTCCCCTTAGAGGCTCTCGCATTGCCCACCGAAGTCGAACGGGCAACGCAAGAAACCCACGCCGATATGTCAACGCCCTCTCTTTACGAGAAGAGCGATATATAACATACCCGAGGCATCCATCGTTACCTCATTCCTGACTTCGGTTGAGAATTTGCGAGATTCCTAAGGGGTCAAGAACAAGCGTCAGATAAACGCTTTCATAATGTAAAAAGATTCCCGCCCATCCGGCTCTCCAGATTCGACGTGGAATTCTCCGCAAATATAAAACAATTATTTCAATCCTGCAATTATTAGAGCAACTTTAACCCCCTTGAAGCATACGCATACCCTGCTGCATACGCTGCCCTCCTTTCGCCCACGACGGCCATAACCCGACATTCACGGGTCAGCGGATTTTCCCGGTTGGTGCGGAAGTTATCAAGAGTATAGTGTTGCC
>URLF01000101.1 GCA_900548705.1 uncultured Porphyromonadaceae bacterium
GCTGTCCCCGCATATTCCTCCCGATCGAAGAGATGGAGGAGGAAGAGGCCTGATTGAGGAAATTTTTCGTTAATTTTTCCAAAACCGGTTGCATTCCAAAATAATTGAGTATATTTGCATTCAGATAAACCAACATCACACATAATTAACTCAACCGAATATGTCAAAAGTAACAGTGGTAGGCGCCGGCAACGTAGGCGCCACAACAGCCAATGTACTCGTTACCACACAGGTAGCCAGCGAAGTAGTGCTCATCGACATCAAAGAGGGCGTATCGGAAGGCAAGGCCATGGATATCATGCAGACCGCGAATATCCTCAACCTCCAGACCCGCCTCACCGGTGTGACCAACGACTACTCCAAGACCGAGAACTCTGACGTCGTTGTCATCACATCCGGCGTACCCCGCAAGCCCGGCATGACCCGTGAGGAACTGATCGGTGTCAACGCCAAGATTGTCAAGTCGGTTACAGAGAATGTCCTGGCCCACTCCCCCAACGCCGTCATCATCTGCGTTGCCAACCCGATGGACACCATGACCTATCTCATCCACAAGATTTCAGGTCTGCCCAAAAACCGCATCATCGGTATGGGTGGCGCCCTCGACAGCGCCCGCTTCAAATACTTCCTCAGCCAGGCTCTCGGCGCAAGCGCCACCGAGGTTGAAGGCATCGTGATCGGCGGCCACGGCGACAAGACCATGATTCCCCTGACCCGCTACGCCGCTTACCGTGGCATCCCCGCGTCCACCCTCATGCCCGCTGAACAGCTCGAGAAGGTCGCTGCCGACACAATGGTCGGCGGAGCTACCCTCACCAAGCTCCTCGGCACCTCCGCATGGTATGCTCCCGGCGCCGCTTCGGCCCAGATGGTAGCCGCCGTCCTAGGCGACCAGAAGCGTCTCATCTCCTGCTCCGCCCTCCTCGACGGCGAGTATGGCGAAAGCGACCTCTGCATCGGTGTTCCCTGTATCATCGGCAAGAATGGTATCGAGAAAATAGTTGAATTCGACCTCAACGACCAGGAGAAGGCCCTCTTCAAGGCAAGCGCAGAAGCTGTTCACGCAACCAACGCAGCCCTCGCCGGAGTCCTCTGATTCCGCCTGAGTCGATAAGAACAACCCCGGAGGGTGTGTCATCACGCGACAAAGCCATGACACACCCTCCGTTGTTTTCCCCTCCGGCTCAACGTTATCCCCCGCCCGCACGTTATCATTATTGTAAACAAGCATCACAAATAAACAACCTGTATGAAATCCTACCGACTCCTGACCGCCTGCGCCGCCGCAATGGCCGTGACAGCAATGCTGACCTCATGTGGCGGTTCGGCCGACAAGGCCAAAGACTCCGCCGACAGCGCCAACCTCGCCAACGAAGTGATTGACAAGGTTGCCGAAGCTCCCGCCGTCACCACCATCACCGCCGACGGGCAGATTCCCCCCGCCAACGGCAAACTCATCGTCCTCGACTTCAACGCCTCCTGGTGTGGTCCCTGCCGCCAGTTCGCCCCCAACTTCGAGAGTGTCGCCGACAAATACCGAGGACAGGCATCATTTTACAGCATAGATGTCGACCAGAATCCTCGTCTGGCCGCACAGTTCAACATCCAGAGCATCCCCACCGTCGTCTACATCCAGCCCGACGGCACCACCTCCTCCACAATGGGATACATGGATGCCGCTGCCTTCGACACCGCCGTCTCCTCCCGCCTCAACTGACCCTCCCCTCATTCACTGAAAAAGGGTCTCACGCAAATTACACGAAAAGGTCTCACGCAGATTCCGCAGATACGCGGATTTCTCGCAGATTAATAAAAAGGTCTCACAGATTACACGGATTACGCGGATTACGCAGAGACCATCCGGATGGAAACGTGTCCGGATGGCTTCTGTGTAATCTGTGCAATCTGTGAGCCCCCTCCCCTAATCCTTTTTATCTCGTTTATCTCACTTGAATCTGCGAGAAATCCGCGTATCTGCGGAATCTGCGTGAGACCCTTTCGTGGAATCTGTGTGAGAAGGTAGCCACGAAAAAAGACTGCCCTAACCTCACGGTCGGGGCAGTCTTCGTTCCGGGACAACCGGAACACTGTTTTTTCTATAACTCTTACTAAATACTCTTTTCCATAATCGGGCTGAAAGCCCTGAATCAAGAAAAAGGTATGCGTTATGATGCGTCAGGCATCAGACAGGTCATCAGCGGATGACAACCTTGGCAACGGTGTTGCCCTGACGACGCAGGTAGATGCCGGGAGCAGGCTCGCCATAGACGCGCACACCTGAGATGGTGTAATATTCAACGTCGCCTTCGGCAACAGCATCGACAGCCACACCCTCGACACCTGAAATCACATTGTCGTTGGCGACATTGATGATAGCTGTTGCGGTTCTGGGAACATAGTTCAGCTCCTTGTCTTCAATTGACACATTATTATTGTTCATGGCACGTTTCGGACCGTTAGCGGCCTCAACCTTAGTGATAGTAGCCTTCGGGGCGATAAGGAAGGGGAAGACAGCCTTGACAGTGCCGGTGATGGACTTCGAAGGAAGATCCTTCGGGTCGCTTGCGGTCTCCACTTCGGGGATATAGAAGGGAACTGCTGTTCCGGCCTTCATCATCGAAGACCAGTCATAGTTGCCCTCAAACCAGCTTTCGTCAGCACAGTCGGTATTCTTCACCCATGAACCGAAGCCTGTTGCCACATTGTACTTGGCGAGATAGTGGTCAGCGTGGATGATTTCAGCACCGGCAACATCGAAGTCGGCATAGTAGTGGAGGTCGGTAACGGCATTGGCTTCATCTTCAAGGCCGAAAACGAAGTCATCCTTGACATACACGCCGTAGGTGGCGGCTCCGCCGTCAGTGGCGACATTCTTGTTGACGACATACTGGCCGTTGCAGGTGACAGGTGCGGGATCGACGAAGGCCACCATTTCCTGGAGGTCGGCATGCGAGGTGCGCGAGTGGAAAGTCAGGTTGTTGGCCTGGTTGGTGTATTTACCGCGAATTTGTATGGAGTTGTCGTTCGACACAGGAAGGAACGGGATTTTGTAACGTCCCTTCTCTACCTGGTCACCATCATTGAGCGCAAGGTCATCACCATTGAGAAGCAGCGAATAGGTAGCCTTGTAACGGGGTTTCCCAAGCGCCTGATCCATATCTGTCAGGGTATTACCCTCGGCAGGAGTGATGTTGACGATAGCATCGATATAGTTCACTTTATTAACATACACGCAGCCATTGACACCGGCGGCATCAAGATGACGGTCGGCATTATGGTCATGGAGAAGCAGAGCATCGCTGTTGGAGAGAGTGGCGGTCATCACGTCGCAATCCTCGGCAACGACGGTGGGATGAGGATTGAAGTCGATGAAGCTAACCGACATACACTTTTCGTGAGAGTCGAAAACGAAATAATTCTTGTCCTTTTCGGTGTCCTTCGGTATAATCCAGTCACCCTGGTTAACGTTGTTGTACTTCACTGAGCGGTTGACAACCAGGTTTACGGAGCCGGGGCTACCCGCACTTCCGCTGGCATAAGTAGGAATCCAGGAACCGGGGTATTTGGAGTAGTCAAAACGGGTATCGACACCTACAAGACCGAGGTCGAAAGTAGCCCAGTGACGGGGACAGCCTAAAGAACCCTCATCATATGAGTCAGCAAGGTTTTTGGCGTTGCCACCGAAACGAGACATCTGCTTGGAAGCCTCGGCTGTGTTGACGAAGCTGACTTTGAACTTACCCTCGTCGGAGTTTCCGGGCTTGTATGTCGGCAGGGAGAAACAGCCGTTATCGGCAGGGAGAGCGTAGGCAGTTGCCGGAGTACCGGGCATCGACTTATGGTCTTCAGTAACATTGCCATTTGCATCCTCTGCGTCGAATGTCACACCCCATCCTACGAGATAGAGGAAGCTACGCCCACCGTTGGCAGCATCCCTTTCGTTAAGGGCGTTGAAGTCGGAATAAGAAAGCATCGACTGGCAAGCGTAGCGGCTGGGATTTCTGTCGTCGGGAGAGTGCTTGGCCTTGGTCGCGGTCGCGTAGATGAAGCGAGTCCAGTTGGTCTTGTCATACCAGTCGATTTTAGCTTCATATCTTACACCATCCTTTTTGTAGAATGCGATGTCAGAGCAATACTCAATCGGGTTTTCATATGCGCCAGTCTGCTCATTCTTCGTGGTGTAGATGTAGAAATCAACCGCATCATATTTCTCGACATCCTCCTCGGTAAGTTCAAATTTCCAAAGTGAGAAACGGAAGCTTACGCGGTCCATCTTCTCCTCGTCCGAACCGAAATCATATTTGGAGACACCGGTAGCGGAGTTGTAGATATGACAGCGGACAGGGTTGAGAATATCACCATCCTCAGTTTTGGGAGCATCAGCGGCCTGGGTCGCATAGTCATACTTCATCTGGATGTAGAGAGTAGTGGGAGCAGGCTCAACAGGTATTACAGGTTCTTCCTTTGTGGTAATCAACAGAGTGGAAATCCCGCCGGGATTGTAAGTCAGAGTCATTTTTGCTCCGGCAGGAATATCTTTCTCGAGATTGGCGGCGTCACGGCTTGTCGTAAGATTGAACACAGTGTTGTATTCGATAGAAGTTCCTGCAACTTTACCAAATACCTCGTAGCCGTTATCCCAAGTTCCTTCGTTGATTTTCCAACCGGCATCACCATCTCCCCCAGGATTTGACTTGATTTCATTAACCGTAATATAGGTATATGTCTTGCCGTCAGTGGTCTCAAAATGATAAGCCTCATCTTTCTGTGACCAGCCATTGAATTTGCCGATAAGCCAGAAGTCCTTGAATTCGGTCTGATGGAGCTGGCCACCGGAGACAGTGAGGGAGGTGGGGACGTTGTCAGTCACGTTGAGGGTGAAAGTGACAGCACCTTCAAGAGTGGCGGCAAGCACGAGCGCCGCGCCATCCTGCTGCATAGCAGCGTTTTCAAGTTTGGTGCCGTTATATGTGGCAGCATTCGCCAGGCCATAGGTGTTGTCAACGGTGCCGTTCTTGGCACGCTTCACACAAAGAGGAGTGTCAGCCGAAAGAGGTGTGGAGATAGTGTAATTCACCTCATAAGGATTGCTGCCTGTGAAGTCATACAGCTTGTTATCGCCATTATAGAGTGCGAAGGTGTAGGTATCGCCGCCTTCCTTAGCACCACCGGTGATTATCAAGTTAGTAGGAATGCCGTCGGCATCAAGGGTGAGTTTGAATGTGACGACACCGTAAAGTTTATCATCTTTAAGTGAGAGATTCGAGCCATTACCGCTATTTTCTTTAACCAGTGTGAATGTTTTACCTGAATTAGCGGAATAATAGTTGGCATCGGTATCGGAAGCAGCCCAGAACCATCCTACCTGACTACCGTTTTGGAGCTGCTGAACACCGAAGCTACCACCTTTTTTACCTTCTGAGCCAAAGTCATAGGTAGAAATCAGGGTTGTCTTGTCAAACTCAGGAAGAGAACTCCATGATTCAGCCAAGTCGCCGAAGTTTCCCTTTACAGCATATGTGTAATTATTGACAGGGGTATCACCTCCAACAGGTTCGATGTAAACAGATTTATTGGTCACATTAAACTTCACATTGAACACCTGATCTGCAGTCGCACCCTGGATAGTGGCATTTCCGGATGGGGATGCGTTTAGTTCTGTCCAAGCATTTTGGGTGACAGTGACACCTCCATAATAAGTATTCTTGCTGCCATCCCAACACTTGATTTGGAAGCCGCTTGTACCGATTTTGAGGTTCGACCATTCACATTCGCCAGTGCTGGAAGACACTTCATTAGTAGTACTGCCTGTACCGCCCGCAGACCCAATCTGGAAGGCAACATAATATTGCGCGTGAGTGGCAAACGCGACAATTGCCCCTACTAATAGGAGTAAGATTTTTTTCATGATACAATAAGTGAATTGTTAGTAAGATATTTGTGGTTTTGAATTTACCGTGTAATTAGGTCTAAGAATCAAAGATGCGCAAAGGTAAAGAAATTTGATGTCATTTTTACCCCCCCCCAGTTAAATTTTGTTAATTCAATGATTTTTTCTGTCAAAATTCTTTTAGAAGGCTGTTTTTTCTCCGGAAAATAGCCGCCCGTAGGTCAAGACATCATAGGGCGAAGTGGCAAGAAGCGGTTTCAGATAATTCCAGCTTATTAGAGATAATTTCAGTAAGTCAAATTCACCAACGATTCCGAAGGAATCCTTTGTCTGAATAGCCGGGGATTGGCGCGAGGGGAGGCCCTCAGGCCGAACCGATGCGGTAACCCCCGGTAACGGTATGAAACGACGGATTCCGGAGGAATCTTTTTTGATATTCAACAAAACGGTAATATCAAAAAAGATTCCTCCGGAATCCAACACATTACGAAACACAACCGTGAGTTACCGCTTCGTGCCAGCCCCGCAAGGGGGCTTCGCACTCGCGCCAACCCACGTCTATTCAGACAAAGGATTCCTCCGGAATCGTTGGATGGAAGTGACTTTATGAAATCATTCCTCCGGAATCGCCCGGGGAGTCTTTCAGTCAAGCACCTCGGAGGGAGAAATCTCGATGGAGGCGGTGTCGCCGTTGGTGTCGAGGAAAACCATTCGGAAAGTCATACCTTTCTCTTTCATTCCCTCGAAACCCTCGCGGAAAACCTTGTCGGCGGGGAGGGCCTGCTTGAACTGCTGGAGCATAGCGGTTTTCTGGGCATCCATCAGCTCTTTGGTGGCATTCTTGAAGTTGAGTCCGGGAATCGTGTTGAAGGTCAGCACCACGGCGTTGTCCTCAATTTTGGCGTCGGCACCGGTGAAGATGCCGCTCTTGACTGTCTGCTCCTTGAATGCGTCGGAATTGAGCTGTTCGACAAATGTGTTGACTTTGGCATCGGCTGCCGAGTCGGAGCATGAGGTCAGCAGGGAGCCTCCGGCAAGCAGGCTGATGGAAACAACCAGAGCCATCACGACCGGAAACAATGACAATTTCTTTTTCATAATATGAAGAATTTAAATGTTGATTTCCTCGTGGTTGATTGATGGCGGCAAATTTACGATTTTTTTTGACACCGGATGTTAAACCTTGCCCTCTATTTGACATTCTAAACCATAAAATGAGTACGTTCAAAACCTGTTTTCCTTTTACTGACGCGAAATCGCCGAGGACGCGTCCCGAAGGAATGGCATTGCTGACGCGGACGCGCCATGGCGCGTCCCTACCACAGAGATTACGTTCAAGCCCTCTTCCCCCTGTAGGGACGCGCCGCGGCGCGTCCGCGACAACAATCCCGCCGGTGTATGCCCCAAAAGCAGAGATTGACAGATACTCATAAACAACATCTTCAACCACAAATCCGAGATGTCATGAACAAGATTTTACGAACTGTGAGCGCTTTCCTGCTGGCGCTGTCGTTGACCGCAATCCCGGTAACGGCCCAGCCCGACCATAACGGTGGCCGTCAGAGCCATTTCTCTTCTTCCCAGTCAAACCGTGGCGGGGGACACAACGCCCGTCCCTCCGGCGGCAACAATGGCGGACAGTCGCGCCCCGGCAATCCGGGCAACTCAAGCCGTCCCGGAGGAAATGGCACCGGACACCGTCCCGGAGGGAACACCGGCAACAATTCCGGTCGCCCGGGAGGAAACCACCACAATAATAATAATAATAACGGTCACCGTCCCGGCGGCAATCCCGGAAACAACCACCGCCCCGACAACGGTCACCGTCCCGGTGGTTATCCCGGAAACAACCACCGCCCTGACAACGGTCACCGTCCCGGTGGTCAGCCCGGAAACAACCACAGACCACACAGGCCGACACCGCCCCCACCGCGTCCTCCCAGACCACACCGTCCGCCGGTATATTTCGGTAGCGGCCACCATACCCATCATGTCCCCTTCTTCGGCAATTACCACCGTCCGCTTCCTCCTCCTGCGTGGCGTCCGGCTGTTTACGGGCCGTCGTTCGGAACAATCCTCGGCATCGCCTTGGGCACCACCGTCGACATGACCTTGCGCACCCTGCTCAACCAAGGGTACAACGTGACGAGCTACGGCAACAATGTGGTCTACCTGACCAATGTGCCGCAGATGAACTATTACTGGCCTGACGCGGCGCTGTATTACAACAACGGTGCGCTCTGCGGCTCATCATTCACCTACCCATCTACATATTACGACATGAGCCGTTACAACGCGCTCTACAACACCTTCTGCAGCCAATACGGGGTGCCGGTGCGTTCGGTCAACCAAGGGGGCATCATCTCCTCGACATGGTTTGGCGACGGCAACCGCTACGTCACCCTGGAGTTCAACTCCAACTACGGCGACTATTACACCACCCTCAGTTTCGGACTCTGATGGCAGACAACTATCTTGAAAAGAGGATGGAGGAGCATCGCGCCGGCGCGGGCCGTCAGGCTTTCCGTCCTCGCCTGACTCCGCGCGGGCGGCGCCCCGGGGAGCTGGTGGTGGAGTTCACCCCCTGCCCGGTTGTGATACGCGACATCGAGAGGCCCGGGATGACGGGAGTGATACGCGAACTGGTGGCGGCGGGGTTCAAGGTCTGCTTCACGATGGCCGACATCCACCGGGCCACCCGCC
>URLF01000102.1 GCA_900548705.1 uncultured Porphyromonadaceae bacterium
CTGTACCCATAGCCACGCGAGTCTCCTCCACCCTCTGCAACACAGCGTTGTAATCGCGGGTGGAGACAATCCCCTCCTTATGTAAGGGAGTCAGACGGTCAAGCTCCCTCTTGGCGGCCTGATATGCTACCCGGGCTGCCTCGTTGGGATCACCTCCGCTCATACCCCGCGCGGTCACTGTGGCTATGGTTCTACCGGCATTGACCGACACACCTGCGGATATGCCCGACGCGAGTTTCACAATCCCCGCCTGACGGGCAGCCACAGCCCCCTCGGAACCCGGCATAGCCGATATCTCCCCGGAGACCTTGATCACCTCGGAGAACTCACCACGGGCAACCGTCTCTTCCACTCCTAGCGTTTTCAACTGCTCTGAAGAAAGGACTATCAGTCCTTCGTCGTCATGGTCAGCGGCCTTTGACGGCTGATGGGCGTGATGTTCGTGGTCGTGATCCTCATGCCCCGAATGGTCTTCTGAACATGAGCCAAAGAAAAAGAGCAGACCTAACGCGGGCAGCATCCTGCGGAGAGAGCGTAACCTATAATACATTTCAGCTATATCCATTGAATCAGTCAAGTTGTTACAGTCAAGTTGTTAACTGTGCAAAGTTAGCGAGTATGCCGCGTTCTCGGATTAAATTATTTCGGGATAAAATTGCATCTTTCCGAGAGGTTGAGTAATTTTGTATGAGACATCACTCTTTTTTATCCGATAAATCCAATTATGACCTCAACAATAGCAATCATAGCCTTGACAGCCGCGATTGTGCTGCTTGTCATGTTCCTGAAAACCCGCGACAATCTTGCCCGAAAGGAGAACGAGACCATCACGCGCCTTTCGGCCCAGAAGGAGGAAGCGGCGATGCGCGAGGCGACATTGCGCCAGGAATCCACCCAACGCGAGACACAGTTGCGGGAAGCCGCCACCCGGCGAGAGGCTGAACTGATCGCAGAAAATTCCCGTCTCACAGCCGAAATCTCCTCACTACGCACAGCCGCCGCGGCTCTCCGCGAACAGATCGAGTCGAAGGACAAACAGCTGGAGGAGAACCGCCAGCAGAACGCGACGTTGCTCCGTCAGCAGGAGGAACGCTTCAAAAACCTCGCCAACGAGATAATGGAATCCAATGCGCGACGTTTCAACGAGACCTCCTCGCAACGGCTCAACGACCTGCTGTCACCCCTCAAAGAGAACATCGAGAACTTCCGCAAGGCTGTCGGGGACGCATATAACAATGAGTCTCGCGAACGTTTTTCCCTCCAGAAGGAGCTGCGCGAACTTCTTGAGCTCAACAAAACCATAGGCCGTGAGGCACGCGACCTTACCCGCGCGCTACGTTCCGACTCCAAGATGCAGGGTGACTGGGGGGAGATGATTCTCGAGAAGCTGCTTGAGAAATCCGGATTGCAGAAGGGTGTGCATTTCGACACCCAGGTAACCCGCGACACCGACGGCACGCGTCTCACCGACTCCGAGGGGAAAAGCCTGCGTGCGGATGTCGTGATATATTACCCCGATGACCGTTGTCTTGTCATCGACTCCAAAGTATCACTGACAAGCTTCATCGACTACATCAATCTCGCCGACGACACCGAGGACATCGGAGGTGAACGCCGCAAACAAGCCGCCGCCCATCATCTCGCGTCGGTGAAGGCACATATCAACGAACTCTCCCGTAAGAATTATCAAGACCTCATCGGCAAGAAAAGGATGGATTTCGTGATGATGTTCATTCCCAACGAGGCGGCATACATCGCCGCCATGCAGATAGAGCCGGGACTCTGGCAGGAAGCCTACGACAAACGGGTGCTGATGGTCTCCCCGACCCAGCTCATCTCCGTGTTGCGTATGTTGCGGCAACTCTGGAAACAGGACGCCGTCAACCGCAATGTCGAGGAAATAGCCCGTCTCTCGGGACGTCTTCTCGACAAATTCACAGGCATGATGGAAGCCTTCGACGATGTGGAGCGCCATCTCTCCAACACCCAGAAAGCCTACACCACTCTCCGCTCACGACTCTCCGACGGCCCGGGCAACGTCTTCGTCACCGCCCGAAAGATCCTCGACCTCGGAGCCAAATCTACAAAGCAACTCCCCGAGAAATAAGCTTGCGCCATTCCCCGGGGAGCATAGCACGACTGATGTCGGTATCAATCGGTCACTGTCAGACCACTCTCACTTCCACCCTGCGGTCAAGCGCGGGGGTTGCAAAGGCATCGGTCTCACCGCGACCCTGGACGGTGATATGGTCACGAGGTACCCCGTGAGCAACCAGATAATCACCAATCGCCGGGGCGCGACGTGTGCTGAGCTGCTGATTGTACGCGGCGTTTCCCGACTCATCGGTATAACCGGTCACCACCACATCGGATCCGTCAGCCACAGCCTCCTCTGCAAGGTCATTCAACTGGGGATTCTCCTGTATCGCGGCACCGTCAACAGGGAAAAGACATATCACATCAGGTGTTGTGGCGGCATACGCCAGGTTTTCTCCGGAATATGAGGAGGTCGCCATACCGGCTGTATCGGAATTTTCCTGATTGGCAGTGGCGGCATTGACTTGCTGACCGGTTGTGTCAACCGTCGCCACGGCCTGCGCCATATCAACAGACTCTTTTCCGGAAAGATTCTGCGCGATATCCTCACTGCTGATTTCAACCACCTCGATCACTCCGGATTTCGACGGTGATGATGTCTCCGTCCGGTTTGCGGCAGTCTGTTTCCCCCCGTCCCTGAAATACCAGGCATCGGAGAAGAAGAAAACCAGTGCGGCCAATGCCACCGCACCTATTCCGGCAATGATACTTCCTGTATTGAACCCACCGCCATGCGCTCCCGTCATCGCGGCTGTCTGTCTGCTGCGACCTCTTCTGCCCGTCGCAGCGACCGGCTTGTAGCTATCGAAGCTTTCAGGGATTTCTTTCATCTGCTCATGTCCCTCAAGCCTTTTCATTTCGTTGTTGTAATCCATAACTATTACGATTAAGAGGCATATAATTTACATTAAAACACCCGCCATAATAGCATTGTTAGCAACCAAAACGTTAAAAATTCACTACTTGTCACTATCCTTTCCTCAGGCCGCAACCAAGCAACAAGCAAGAAACAAGTATAGTAGATATGAAAACGAATATACTGATAATAATCACTGATATATCACAATCAGGATTTTCAATAAGTTCTCTCTCTACCGATTCTCGTAATCAGTATTATCTTGTACCCCTCGGCTGGATTGTTCCTGTAAACAATGATAAATTATATCGTCTGGATCACCGACATAATAGTGTAATGATACGCAATGAGGAGACCAATCTCCAAACATTACAGCCGGAATAATATTGAAAGATGTTGATTTATGTTGATAACTGATATTTAAATATTTACAATCTCCAATTTCATATAAACACCATTTCCCCGTAAATTCTTCAGGCCATTTGATTGAGTCTGCAAAATACACAAAAGAAAGATTTTTAATTTTACAAATACTATCTGAAAGAAGCTCTATCCTTGCGCTGTCATTTTCAAAATCATTTCCATTGTAATCAATTGATGACACCAAAACCGTACCCTCCCAATTTTCAGTATTGAACTTCGAGGAACAAGATGATAACATTTGAACGCAGCATAACGACAAAAATATAATGCCAGGTTTCTTCATAATTGTCAATGGCTTGGGTTGTTATAAACGAAAAAATCTAACCTCATAAAAACAATTAATCTTAATATGATTCAAGAATGAGGAAAAAAGATAAGACAAGCAATATCAACGCTCCCCATATTGCAATTAAATACCATACGGCCTTATTATTCCGATTTTGTGAAAATGATTTATAGAAAAGGGATAAGCCATATATGATACAAAAGGGATATAATAACAAGGGTACCGCAGTTAATACTCTTCCAAACCAGACAGCAACAAATATCACATAAGCGATAAATGGAGTCGCAAAAATTGACAAGGCCGTAAAAAGAGCGTCACAATAAACGCATTCCTATGTTGTAATTTTACATCCCACCCGCTAAAACCCAAAGCAAGGCTTCTGCATGGCAGTCTGTGCCTGCAAATTTAAGTAGAATCCATAATATTTCAAAATATTACGCATGGGAATTTAGAATCATGCACAGATGCCTCAACACAAACCTGAACGTAGGCACATCCCCAAATAAGCCATATGCACAAAGAAATAGCCGCAGCCCTGAGGACTGCGGCTATTTGTCGAAGCGGAAGGGACGAGATTCGAACTCGTGGTAGGATTGCTCCTACGTCAGTTTAGCAAACTGGTGGTTTCAGCCACTCACCCACCCTTCCGGGTCAAATGCGGTGCAAAGTTAAAAAGAATGTTTGAATTCTGCAAGTCTTTGATGATTTTTTTCTTCCACTGAACCTGAAATCATCTGGCGACGTTTAAAGTCTGTAATCTTCATTTCAACTATTTAACCCAAAGTTCAATGAATCGGACCCAATTTCGTCCCCACCCGAGATTTCTCGCATTACCGGTCATGACCCTTTTGGCGGCATCCTCCATGACATCGGAAGCCCATGACCCGGCCACCCACGGCAAGGACACGCAGCCCGCCGTCGGCGACACTATCACCGGTATATCACTGAAAGAGGTGTCGGTGGTGGCAAACCGCCGCAACCCCTTTATCGAGGTGGCCAAGATAGATATTGACAAAAATCCGGTGAAATCCTCACAGGAGATATTGCGCACCGTCCCCGGACTTTTCATCGCCCAACACGCCGGAGGAGGAAAGGCCGAGCAGATGTTTCTGCGTGGATTCGATCTCGACCACGGCACAGACATCAGCCTTTGGGTTGACGGTATGCCTGTCAATATGGTGAGCCATGCCCACGGCCAAGGATATGCCGACCTCCATTTCCTGCAGCCCGAACTCATCGAGAATGTGGAGTTTGAAAAGGGTAATTACAATATGATGTATGGCGACCTGGCAAATGCGGGATATGTGGCCTTCAAGACCAAAGACCGGATGCCGAATGCCGTCGGGGTTGAGATTGGGATGCACGATTACCAGCGGTATGCCGCTTCGCTGTCATTCATCAACAAACGCGACATGTCGTTTTACGCCTCGGGGGCATTCCTGACCGACAAGGGATTTTTCGACAATCCCCAGAACTTCAAACGTTTCAATTTCCTGTCGAAGTTTACCCGCTGGACCGATGCCAGCTCCTATTCGATAAGCCTCTGGCACTTCAACAGCTCATGGAACGCGTCTGGACAGATTCCGGAACGCGCTGTCGACAACCATATCATCGGCTGGTTCGGGTCGCTCGACCCGTCGGAGGGTGGCTCGACCTCCCGTTCAAGCCTGAACTTCCAGCACCACGTCCATCTCGACGACGACGCGGAGGTAAAATCCAACCTTTACCTCTCATATTACACCTTCGACCTGCATTCCAACTTCACCTTCTATCTCAATGACCCGGAAAACGGGGATGAGATTCATCAGAAAGAACGCCGTTTCATCGCCGGAGGCAACTCCCAGTACAGCAATCAATTTTTTGTGGGAAGCGAAAAATGGAAATGGGCCGGAGGTGTGGGATTCAGGTATGACCGCGTAAATGACATCGGGTTGTACCACACACGCCAGAGAACCGAACTGGGTACCTACGCCCTGGGAGACATCAGCGAAAGTGCCTTGTGGGCATACGTCGGAATAGAGATGAACCTTGGCAAGTGGATGATAAATCCTGCGGTCAGAGTAGACTGGTTCCAGTTCAGTTACGCCGACAAGACCGCCACGAAATATTCAGACCCAAACAAGGCGCAGGCGGCTGTTTCCCCGAAACTCAATATCATCTACAACCCCTCCGACGTGGTTCAAATCTTCCTCAAGGGGGGCAAAGGATTCCACAGCAATGACGCGCGTGTGGTTGTGGTCAATGATGGCCACAGGGTACTCCCCTCCTCATATGGCGTAGACCTCGGCCTACACTGGAAACCGTTCAAGACCGTGATGCTCTATGCCACCGGATGGTATCAGTATCTCGAGGATGAGCTTGTCTATGTCGGTGACGAGGCCATTGTCGAGCCCTCCGGCAAAAGCCGCAGGTTTGGGGCTGACGCAGGAGTGCGTTGGGAGTTCCTGAAAAACTTCTATTTCCAGTTTGACTACACATACTCCCACGGGCGTTTCATCAACGAACCTGAAGGTGAGAATTACATTCCCCTTGCGCCCGTCCACACATTCCTCACCGGCCTGACTTTCCAGAACGGCCCGTGGAAAGCGGGCATCACGGGGCGATACCTGGGACGTCGCCCGGCCAATGAAGACAATTCACTGACCACCTCCCCCTATTTCATCGTTGATATGAGCGGGTCATTCACCTGGAAGAAGTTTACTTTCGGACTGGCCATCGAAAACCTTTTCAACACGAAATGGCGCGAAGCGCAGTTCGCTACCGAGACGTTGATTCCGGGAGATTCCGCGCCGGTGACCGACATCTGTTTCACCCCCGGCACCCCGTTTTCCCTGCGAGGTTCGGTGGCTTTCAAATTCTGAAAATATGTTGTAAAACATATGACTCTCCCCATCAGCCAATCCTAATTAACCCATTTTAACAAAGAGCCGAAAATCGCCTTTCTGGGCTTTCTGGAGGGCGATTTTCTTCACTAAAAATGCGTAATGAGGTGATAGCTAACGAACTAAATTTTGTCATCTCGCGTTATTTTCGTAACTTTGCAAGCGAAAGAGTAAATAAGAGGATGTCACAGAGATGACATCCATGCCGAAAATCGGCAAGGAAACCGAAGGCCTCCGTGCCGTCGAAAATATGTTTTACAACATAAAAAGTTTCCTTAATTATGAACCTCAACAAGATGTAATGAAGAAGACAATGATTCTCATTGCCGCCTTCGCCATTTTGTTTACCTCGCTATCAGCCGCAGTTGATGACCGCCGTGTGGCGGCATACGGCAAAGAGGCTCCAGCCGTAGTTGTAGAACGGAACGGAGCGCGTCAGGCACTCGAAGCCTTGCGGGGCAAATGGGTTGTGCTGTCTTTCTGGTCTACCACCGACCCCGTGTCGCGTCTCACCCAGAACAGAATCGCCTCGATTGTGAAATCAGGCAACAGCCACGATGGCAACAACGGCAATGACGCTGAAATTGAATTCAAGACTCCTGCCGGAGTCTATTCTCTCGGCAACAAAACCAAAGTAGAAGTATTATCGGTCAATTTCGACCAATCCGAACCGCTGATGAAAGAGATTATCAGTATCGACAATCTTCTTGAAAGCTCGCAGACGAGGGTTAATTCCAAAGAGGAAATCAAACGCCTTTGTGACGCTTTTGAAATGAACAGCGGCCTCCGGTCATTCATAATCGACCCCGAAGGGAAACTTGTGATGGCCGACCCCGACGAGGAAGCCTTGCGCCAACTGCTTGCCTCTCGCTGACAAAATCTGACATTCATTCCCCCAATGTAAAAACCTGCCGCCCGGGTAACACCTCGCGGCAGGTTGTTTTTTGCCTTTACTCAGACGAGTAGACAATGTAGCCTGGAAACCATTTGCCATCTACAAAGGTTATAGATATAAGTGCCCCGGTCGGGACACCATCACGTCTGCCTATCCAAAATGAGGGAAGAAAACGAGACAAGGCAAGTTTCCGGCTCATCAGACCGGATTAAACGTGGAGGACGCTCAATCGGGAGATTCCTCCAGGACTTCCTGTATCCCCCTTTAAGAAGAAACGACCTTCAATCATACGGGCAGACCCTCGCCGAACGTTCCCCTTCCCTGACCAAAGCTGAAAAAGAACGTATCATCACAAGGAACATCGGGCCGGCGCCGCTTATGGTAGCGGCCCTCTTCGCGGGCATACTGGCCGGAGGAGCGGCCTCGTTGCTGAAATGGGGCATCGCGTCATTCAGCAGGTTCGTGACCGGGTTCTTTCACGAAGGAAGCCTGAACTGGTGGTTCCTGCTACTCCCGGTCGTGGGATTGATATTGGTGGGACTTTACCAGCGTCATGTAATCCATCGAGAGATTTCCCACGGCGACAACCGCCTGCGCAATGATTTCATCCTAAACCGCTGTTATCTCCCCACCTCCACTATCTATAATCCCATAATAGCTTGTATCCTGACCCTTGGTTTCGGAGGGTCAGCCGGATCGGAAGGCCCGATAGCATTTTCAGGGGCAGCGATCGGCAGCAATGTCGGAGCATTCCTGAGAATCTCCCCCTCCAAGGTGAGAATGCTGACCGCAATAGGCGCGGGAGCGGGCATCGCCGGTATTTTCAAAGCACCTGTGGGAGGTGTGTTGTTCACCATCGAGGTACTCGGTATCGAGCTCACCACTGCCGCCGTCGCCGCGCTGTTCCTGGCCTGTGTGGCGGCCTCCACTGTCGCGTATCTGTTATCGGGATGCACCTCTGACATTTCATTTCCCGATGCCATACATATCTCATACGACAACATCCCGATGCTGATTCTCTTCGGGGTGATATGCGGAATTTACTCGACCTATTACTCCTCCACAATGGGACTGGTCGGCACTTGGCTTGGCAGAATACGCCGCCCCCTGATAAAGAACATCACGGCAGGCATCGCCGTCGG
>URLF01000103.1 GCA_900548705.1 uncultured Porphyromonadaceae bacterium
CGCCGGGCAGCAACCAGACCCTGCTGATCCGCGGCCAGAACTCACTGACGGCCAGCAACGACCCGCTGATCATTCTCGACGGCATTCCCTACTCGGGCGGACTGGCCGACCTCGACCCGAACATCATCGAGAACATGTCGGTGCTGAAAGACGCGTCGGCCTGTGCCATCTATGGTGCGGCAGGTGCTAACGGTGTGGTTATTGTCACCACCCGTCGCGGTGAGGCCGGTCATACCAACGTCACCTATGACGGATATGTGGCCTGGCAGACCGTTGCCAAGAAAATCGACATGATGGACCTCTCGGAGTACGCCACCTATCAGAACCAGCTCTACAACGAGGGAATCATCACCGAGAAGCAGCTCGACAAGGCCTTCCTCGACCCCTCGCTCCTCGGAGTCGGCACAGACTGGCAGGATGAGATTTTCCGCACAGCCTTCATGACCTCCCATCAGGTCGGTGTCTCCGGCGGTAACGAGAAACTCACCTACGCCATGTCGGGCGGCTGGATGAAGCAGGACGGTATCATCATCGGTTCTGACTTCAACCGCTTCAACTCCCGCTTCAACCTCGATTCGCAGTTCACCAAGTGGCTCAAGCTCGGCGGCTCGCTGGCCTACACCCGCACCAATGAGAAAATCACCCTCAACGACGGTTCGGACGGTGTGATCATGCAGGCTATGACAATGCAACCCCATGTCCCCGTGCGCGACTTCGACGGCAACTGGGCCGGTCCGACAACCGTAGACGGTTCTTCGACCTGGAACCCCGTCGCCCTCGCCCTGCAGAAGAACAACCGCCTGCTGCGCCAGCGCATCATGGGTAACTTCTATGTCAACGCCGACTTCCTGAAATACTTCACCTTCCGCGCCGAATATGGTTTCGACGCCTCCCAGAACCAGAACAAGAGTTACATCCCCCGCTATCAGTTCGGCCTGGTGTCAAACGACATCAACCAGATGATGCACCGCGAGGACCACTCCTTCTTCTGGGTGCAGAAAGACTACATCACCTACCACCAGCGTTTCAAGGAGAAACATGACCTGACAGTGATGGCCGGTTTCGAAGCCTCCAAGTCGACCTGGAACAACACCACCCTCATAAAGAAGAACTTCTCTTCCGACCAGATTTTCGTGATGACCAACGACGGCGAGTTTGTCTCGAACAGCGGTTATGACGACTCCGCCACCACCGCGTCGCTCTTCGCCCGCGCCAACTACGCTTTCGACAACCGCTACCTCATCACCGCCACCGTCCGCCGCGACGGCTCATCGAAATTCGGCCCCAACAACAAGTGGGGTACATTCCCCTCAGTGGCCCTGGCCTGGCGTGTGACCCAGGAGAAGTTCATGGAAGGCACGACCACCTGGCTCGACAACCTCAAGCTGCGTCTCGGTTACGGTAAGGTCGGCAACTCGAACATCGACACCTACCGCTACGCCGCCGCGATGACCGCCATCCAGACCCCCTTCGGGACAGCCTATTATCCCGCCAACCTCTCCAACCCCGACCTGAAATGGGAGGCTTCCGAGCAGTTCAATGCCGGTATCGACTTCGCGGTGTTCAACAACCGCCTGGAGTTCACCTTTGATGTCTACAAGAAGCAGACCGACGGCCTTCTCCTCGAGGTCTTCACCCCCGGTTACCTCTCGGCCTCCAACGGTTACACCATCCGTCCTCCCTACGCCAATGTCGGCAAGACCCAGAACACCGGTATCGACTTCGCCCTCAACGCCCGCCCGATTGTCACCAAGGACTTCACCTGGCGTATGAACCTCACCCTCTCCCACAACAAGAACAAGGTGGTTTCCCTCAATGAGAACTCCCAGGAGATGCGTGGAAAAATCGACTGGTATTCCGAATTCCAGTCTGCCACCCTCATCACTGTCGGGAAACCAATGGGTGTCTTCTACGGCTATGTGACCGACGGCCTCTTCCAGACCTCAGATGAAATCCGCAACCACGCCACACAGACAGGCGGCTCAGTACCCTACGCCAACCGCGTTGACCGCACTTCCGGCGCATGGGTGGGTGACATCAAGTTCAAGGATCTCAACGACGACGGTGTCATCAACGAGGATGACCAGACCATCATCGGCGACCCCAACCCCGACCTGACATTCGGTTTCACCACCGCTTTCACCTACAAGGATTTCGAGCTTTCAATCGGCTTCAACGGCCAGATCGGCGGCGATATCCTCAATTGGGCCCGCTACAAGACCGAGGGACTTTCCTCAATCTGGGACAACCAGTCGGCCAAGGTGCTCGGCCGCGCCCAATACGGCATGATTGACCCGTCGAAGGGCTTCGACCCCGACAATGTCTACCTGGTATCGCAGGGCAACGGTCTTCCCCGTTTCTCCAACCTCGACGGCAACTCCAACTGCCGCATGAGCGACCGCTGGATTGAGGATGGCACATACCTGCGCATCCAGAATATCGCCCTGAGCTACAACCTCCCCCGAAAGTGGGGCAGCAAGGTGGGCCTGAGCGCGGCGAAGATTTACTTCAACGTCCAGAATGTCTACACCTTCACCAAGTACTCGGGCTATGATCCTGAAATCGGTGCCTACAACCAGAGCGCACTGCTTCAGAACATCGACCGCGGACGTTACCCCACCCCGCGCACCTACACCCTGGGTCTCAACCTCTCTTTCTGAAAACTAAAATCCTGAATCTATCCAAAGATGAAATCCATTTATAAATCCCTGATATTAGCAGCCGCGCTCGGCGGGTCGCTGTCTTCCTGCAACGACTTCCTGACCGTCGACCCGGTCGACAAGCTGACCCAGGACAACTTCTACACCTCTGACGAGCGTGTGCGCGCCAACACCATGGCCCTCTACGCCGCCGTCACCTGGGACCAGTTCGCCCATGACTTCCAGTGGAAGTTCGACATGCTCTCGGGCGACATGTATTACACCGATGCCGCAGAAGGGCAGTGGTACTTCGGCACCTACACCTCCGTCAACCAGTATATCAACCAGGGCTGGGAAGGCCTTTACAATGTCATCGCCTTCTGCAACTCCGTGATTCACGACATGCCCGGCAAATGCAAGGAGGGGGTATCTGACGCGGCCATCAACCAGGCCATCGCCGAGGCCCGCTGTATCCGCGCCTACTGCTACTACCTGCTGACCGAGGCCTGGACAAATGTGCCTGTGGTGGAGGACAACTCGACCAACATCACCACCAACAACCTCCAGCTCCCCCCGGCCACCCAGAAGAGCATCTATGACTTCGCAATGACCGACGCGACATTCGCCGTCAACAACCTCCCGATGACCGACGGCGACGCGTTCCGCGCCACCCGCCTGACCGCTCTTGCTGTCCGTGCGAAACTCGCCCTGACCATGGCCTCCCATACCGATATGGGTTATGACCGCGCTTCGCTCTACGCCCAGGCTGCCGCCGACGCGAAAGAGGTAATCGACAACAAGCCCGCCATCACCGAAATCAACTATGCCACCCTCTTCGACGTGGAGGCCAACAACGGGCCTGAGTCGCTGCTGGCAATCCAGTGTGGCGTGCTTGGCTACTCCTTCGGTAACGGCCGCAACTGTGCCTGGAGCCGTTCGTCGGTCATCGCCGACCAGACATGGGGCGCGGGCAAAGGTCCGACAGTCTCGCTGCAGACCCTTTACGATGACCGCGACCAGCGTCGTCCCTGGGTCTACATGACCGAAGGTGACTACTATCCCAACCTCAACAAGGCAGGGGGTGGTTACACCTACCACTTCATCTCGCGTGGCGACGACGGTTCGATTGTCGAGGACAAGAATGAGATGCTGGCCCATATCAAGAAGTATGTGATCGGCAAGTCTGCCGACTGCGACGGCAATGTGGGTCTCAACCAGGACGCCGCCAACAATATCTACCTGCTCCGTCTGGCAGACATGTATTTTGTCCGCGCCGAGGCCATCATGGGAACCGCCGACGAGACTTCCGACGCTGTGGCCCTCGATATGGTCAACCAGGTGCGCCACCGTGCAGGTCTCTGGACCGACCTCACTTCGCTGACCTACGAGAAACTCCTCCAGGAGCGCCGCGTGGAGTTCGCTTTCGAGGGAACCAACTGGTTTGACATCCTCCGTTACAGTTACCGCGCAGGCAAGTCGAAGGCCATCGATTTCCTCAACTCGGGCTGGGGCACTGACATCAACCGCAGCGCAATGTATATCCAGAAGGATGGCACAACCACCTCCAACGAGAACAACCGCAGCCAGTACACCGTCGTCGACAACACCGCCGAGTGGGGGCAGTATGATCCCATCATCATCTCCACCGACGCCTTCAAGCTCCCCATCCCCGCAGCGGCCTCAACCACCTCGCCCCAGCTCCTGGGAGAGCCTGTCGACTATGTGTCACCCTACAACTGATTCCTGCATCCATAAATCATCAAGACAATCATGAAAAAAATTCTCAGATATATCCTCGTCGCTCCCGTGGCGCTGATGACCGTCGCCATGACCGGATGTTCGGAGTCCGACGCCGACAAGGACCAGGGGAAAGATCCGAAGGTGTCATATTTCAGGTACACCGACCCCGCCACAGCCAACGAGCATATCACGGAGGCATACCTCGGCGAGAAAATCGCCATCTGCGGTTCCGACATGGGTGATGTGCAGCAAATCTGGTTCAACGACCAGAAAGCCATGCTCAACCCGGCCTATGTCACATCAGACGTGATTATCGTCGAGATACCCAACGCGATATCGGAAAATGTGACCAACACCGTCCGTCTGGTCACCTCCAAGGGTAACACCACCACAGTGGATTTCTACACTATGGTGCCTGAGCCTATCATCAGCTCCATGAGCTGCGAGTGGGCCAATCCCGGCGATGTCGTGGAAATCAACGGCGACTACTTCGTTACCGACGACGAGTATCCTATCCAGGTTACCTTCCCCGGCGGCGCTACTGTCAGCCAGGATGACATCCTTTCATTCTCCCGTACCCAGATGACTGTCAAGGTTCCCCAGGGAGCCACCCAGGAGGGCCGCGTGACCGCCACCACCCGTTACGGCGAAGGTCTCGCCTCATTCGTGTGGCGCGACACTCGTGGCATGATTCTCGACTGGGACGGCACTCACGGCCAGGGTCTGGCTCTCGCCAACGGCTGGCGCAAGGGTGACAAGATTCTCCACTCGGGAAGCTACAACGGCATCCCCGCCCTCGACGGCAATTTCATCTGTTTCGACGGCATCAAGGCCGACTACAACGACATGGGTGAGGATCAGTTCTCATTCTCCCACTGGCCTGTCGATGAGAACGGCATCACTTCGCTCGACATCTCCACCCTGTTCGATACCGCCAACTACCTCGATTACTGCCTCAAGTTCGAGGCATACATCCCGGCGGCTACCCCTTGGACAATCTGCGCCCTCAACATAATGTTCACCCCCGCCTCGATTTTCGGCGAGAATGACTATTATTTCGGCGAGGATGCTCCTTATCCCTATCCCCGCGCGATGTGGGTGCCCTGGAACAGCAACGGCGGCAGTTTCGACACCGCCGACAAGTGGGTGACCGTGACCATCCCCATGTCGGAGTTCAACAAAGACCGTTACATGAACCCCTGTTCACGCAAGATGACCAAGGATGACTTCGCCGGTCTGTCGATGATTGTCAGCTGGGGCCCGTTCATGGAGGAGACCAATGTCCCTGTCACCATCGCCATGGATAACATCCGCGTGTGTCTCCAGAGCGAGCCTATGCCCGAAAAGCCCGAGAAATGACATCTCTCTGTCTGAAATTTTAACCGATAATCTGAAATGAAAATCCTGAAATATTTTCTTCCCCTGGGGCTTCTCGCAGTCGTGGCCGTCTCTTGTTCCGACAATATGGAGGATGAGGTGACATACACCCCGACCACAGCCAGCACCGATGCCATCGCTGAAGGCTCGACCATCGACCTGCTGCTCCATCGCGACATCACGGTAAACTATACCCACCCCGTGAAAATAGTCAATCCCTCGGCCATCACCCTCAACGGGAAGCCTGTCGAGGGGGTGACGGCAAACATCTGCGCCCTCAACATCCCTCTCCGGCTCGAAGCCGGGACAGACTACACCCTTACCGTGGGTGACGGCGCACTTGTCCGCTACGACCATCCCGAGATGGCAGCCGACCCCTATACCCTGCGTTTCTCCACACGTCCCGCTCCGGTGCTTGACGCCGAGCTGACCGACCCTGCAGCCACTCCGGCCGCAAAGAAGCTCTTCGCCATGCTCAAGTCGCAGTATGGCAACAAGACTCTCTCGGGCACTATGGGGGAAATCGCATGGGGTAGCGGATACTATGATTTCATCGCCGAGACCTCCGGCAAGCAGCCTGCAGTGATAGGTTTTGACTACATCCACCTTGCTTCCTCTCCCGCCAACTGGATTGATTACGGCGACATCACCCCGGTCAAGGAGGCATGGGAGTCAGGCGCGATTCCTCAGATCCAGTGGCACTGGAATGTGCCCCGCCTCAACAATCCGAAGGCTCAGCTCTCATATGGTGTCAGCCGATTCAGCCCCTCCAACGCGATGATTCCCGGTGAATGGGAATACAACGTGATGGAGAAGGACATCGCCAAGGTAGCCGGATACCTCAAGCTCCTTCAGGATGCCGGCATACCTGTCCTGTTCCGTCCCTTCCATGAGGCCGCTGGAGACTACACCTGGGGTCCCTGGTTCTGGTGGGGAGCCGAAGGTGTGGAGGTCACCAAGCAGCTTTGGGATCATCTCCGCAACAAACTGATGAATGAGTATGGAATCCACAACCTCGTGTGGGTATGGACCGTGCAGACCGCCAACGCCGGTGAGCTTGCTTCACTCGACCAGGTAAGTGGGGCTTATCCCGGCAATGACAAGTGTGATATCGTCGGCGTGGACCTCTATGAAAGTGACGATCTCTTCTCCAACTTCGATGCCTTCTATCTGGTACGCGAGATGGTGGAGGGTAAGAAGATGGTGACCCTCTCGGAGTGCGGCAAGCTCTTCAACCCAGATGTCACCTTCCCCAAGGGGGAGACATGGCTCTACTTTATGCAGTGGTATGAGAGCCAGAACAATGAGTATCTGATTAAAGACTATTCCCCCGCCGAGGTATGGCAGCAGGTTGTCGCATCACCCTACACCCTCAACCGCGAGGATGTCAAGCCCCTGCTCAACTAACTTGTAGCTCTTGAATTTGAAGTCAAATGAGTGACAGAAGCGGCCCGGCGACGGGTTAACCGCCGGGCCGCTTCACTTATCAGACTGTCGCAACAATTCTTACAGACTATCCTATGAAACTATTCCATATCCTGGCCGCCACATTGGCCGCGACGGCAATCACCGGATGCGGCGGCAGCGCGACCAACATCGCCGACACCGTGGCAGACTCTGTGGCCACCCCCGCGCAGGAATTGCTCCAGCGGCTCCAGAAAGTGCAGGATGCGGGTCTGACCATCTACGGCCATGACGACGACCCTGTCTACGGAGTCAACTGGTTTGGAGATGAAGGACGCTCGGATGTGCTTGAGACCGCAGGGGATTATCCCGGTATGATGCACTGGGACCTCGGCCTAATCGAAGTGTCGTCGGTGCTCAACCTCGATTCTGTCGCATTCGACCGTATGGCCCGCGAGATGGCCCTCCAGGATAAGCGCGGAGGTATAAACGCCATCTCCTGGCACCCCCTCAATCCTCACACCGGCAAGGATGCCTGGCAACCTGTCGATACCGATGTCGTCACCCTCGCCGTCACCCCCGGGACTGCCGAGAACGACACCCTCAAGGTATGGCTTGGACGTGCGGCCGACTACCTCGCTTCGATCAAGAATGAGGCAGGCGAGCCGATTCCCCTGATTTTCCGTCCCTGGCACGAGATGTCGGGCGGGTGGTTCTGGTGGGGAGGCCCCAACACCACCGTGGAGTCATACCGCAAGCTCTGGGACATGACCCGTGAGGCTTTCGATGCCAGAGGGCTTGACAACATACTCTACGCCTATTCCCCCGATGTAGTAGGCTCGAAGGAGGAGTATATGACATGGTATCCCGGCGACGACAAAGTGGATATCCTCGGCGCGGACGTGTATCACCGCGACGGGGCTGAAGGCACCGACCGTTGGTTCGCCTCGATTGACTCCACTTATGGCTCCG
>URLF01000104.1 GCA_900548705.1 uncultured Porphyromonadaceae bacterium
ATCCCCGGGGAGGTGATCGCCGCCATAATCAACGGTACCGAGGAGCTGCTTGAGCGTATGCGTTCGCTTGGTGTGAGCATCTACTCGACCGGTGGAGAGACCGCCGACGTGGGTGACCTTGTCAGGACTATTATCGTGGACTCGACTGTCACATGTCGCATGCGCCGCTCGGATGTCATCAACAACGCCAACATCAAGGGGGGAGATGTCATCGTCGGCCTTTCCTCTTCCGGCAAAGCCACCTATGAGGAGGAATATAACGGCGGAATGGGGAGCAACGGCTTGACCTCCGCCCGCCATGACGTGTTCGCCAAGGCGGTAGGGGAGAAGTTCCCCGAGACATATGACGGCGGTATGCCTGACGAACTCGCTTACAGCGGCAAGGTGGCCCTGACCGATCCGGTCGAGGGGACACCCGTTGATGCCGGTAAGCTTGTGCTGTCACCCACCCGTACCTATGCCCCCGTAATCAAGAAACTCCTTCAGGAGATGCGTCCCGCAATCCACGGCATGGTGCATTGCACCGGCGGCGCACAGACAAAGGTGCTCCACTTCGTCGAAGGGAAGCATGTCATAAAGGACAACCTTTTCCCTGTGCCCCCTCTCTTCGCTCTCATCCAGAAGCAGAGCGGCACCGACTGGCGCGAGATGTATAAGGTCTTCAACATGGGTCATCGTATGGAGATATATGTGTCGCCTGAGGATGCCGCCAAGGTGATGGCCATCTCTGAGAGCTTTGGAATCGAGGCCCGTATTATTGGACGCGTGGAGGATGCCCCTGAAAACCGCCTGACAATCACGGGTGAGCACGGCACCTTCGAATATTGAACCTCTTTTCCCCCGAATCTTGAAGACGTTGTCGCATAAGCTGTCACCATTGGTCGTCTTGGTGATGCTGTCCCTGCTTCCATCTCTATTTGGATGTGGCGGACGCAGCAACACGGAGGCTTCCGGTGAGACCGAGACGCGGCAACATCCCCTGCCCGATACCCTCAGGGTGGCTACCCTTTACAGCCCTACTTCATATTTCCTTTACCGTGATCAGGAGATGGGATATGACTACAACCTTGTCACACAGTGGGCAGAGGAGAAAGGTATGGTGGTCAAACTCACCGTGGCCCCTTCGATGGGGCGTCTGGTCGAGATGCTCGACTCGGGTGAGATTGATTTGGCCGCATATGAGATTCCGGTAACTGCCGAATACCGCCAGCAGGTGGTGGCCTGCGGCCCGGAATATGTCACTACCCAGGTGTTGGTGCAGCCCCTCAAGGATGGAAAACCGGAAATCACCGACGAGACCCAGCTCATAGGGCGCGATGTCTATGTCGAGGCCGGCTCCAAATATGACTACCGTCTGCGCAATCTCGACAGCGAGCTTGGCGGAGGGATAAACATCCACGAGGTTGACCGCGATACTCTGATTACCGAAGACCTCGTGGGAATGGTTTCTGACGGGACGATACCCCTGACGGTTGTCGACAGCGACATAGCCCGCATCAACAAGACATATTACCGCGACCTGGATGTGTCGTTGCCGCTGAGTTTCCCCCAGAAAGCGTCGTGGGGTGTTGCTCCCGGCAATGAATGGCTGGCCGACTCGGTAAACGAGTGGTTTCTCCAGGAAGCCCCGAAACGCCGTCAGGCCGAACTGCTGAAAAGGTATTTCGAGTTGAGCAAGAACGGAGAGGCTGATTACAAGACCTCCGTCTCGCTTGATTTGTCGAAAGGGATAATCTCCCAGTATGATGCTATTTTCAAGAATGCTGCAAAAAAAATCGGATGGGACTGGCGCATACTCGCCGCGGTTGGTTATGCCGAGAGCGGCTTCAACAACCATCTGGTGTCATGGGCCGGTGCGCGCGGGCTTATGCAGATAATGCCCCGCTCCGCTGTGGCCTACGGGTTGCCGCTTGACAAAATCGAGGAACCGGGGCCAAACATCGAGGCAGCCGCGAGGATTCTCGCCGACCTTGACCGCTCCCTTTCCAAGAAAGTGCCTGATTCTCGCGAACGTCTCAAGTTTGTCATCGCCGCGTACAATTCAGGTATCGGTCATATCTATGACGCTATTGCCCTGGCCGGGAAATATGGGCGTGACCCCCAGATATGGGATGGCAATGTGGAACAGGCGTTGCTGATGAAGGCCAACCCCGAATATTACTCAGACCCTGTGTGTCGCAACGGATATTTCGGAGGACGTCATACCGTGGCGTATGTCAGGGAGGTCAGCGGACTGCTTGAGCATTTCCGGCAAAAAGTCCGTTCTGACTGAACCTCAGGTATGAATGCCGTGTTACCAAATCAGGATGGTTTCAGCCCATTCCCGCATGTCACATGTCTCAAACCAAACTGTCTCTAATATAATCAAGATAAAGAAACAATGAGAAAACGTTATCTTTCTGTCGCCGTTGTGCTTACGCTTCTGGCTTCTTTCACATTCACTTCGTGTATCGGATCATTCGCCCTTTCAAACAAACTTCTCAGCTGGAACAAGCAGATCGGCAACAAGTTTGTCAACGAACTTGTGTTCTTCTGTTTCTGGATTCTGCCTGTCTACGAGGTGACAGGTCTGGCTGATATCCTGGTGCTCAACTCCATCGAGTTCTGGAGCGGAAGCAACCCTGTCGCCCAGGGTCGCTCGGTGATTGACGGTGCCGATGGCCGTTACCTGGTTGACTGCGACGGCAAGGGCTACACCATCACCTCCGAGAATGACGGTTCGGTGGTACGTCTCGACTTCGACGCCGAAGACAACTCCTGGAGCGCTTCCGCCAATGGTTCCGAGCCTGTGAAGTTTATGACCTTCGTCGATGAGACCCACGTCGAGATGCTTACCCCCGACGGTGGCGCACAGCTGGTAGAGCTTTCCGAGCAGGGAATGATGGCTTACCGCGAGACGGTAGCTTCTTCAGCCGCAGCCGCCATGTACGCCTGCAACTGAGCATCTTTCGGGAGTTGACCGGAAGGAAACATTTTTGACTTCCCGAATGTTATCAAGGGGAGACGCGACAGCGTGACCGGCTGTCACGTCTCCCCTTGCGCGTCGACACAAGGAGGCAGTGATGAGGAGCGATACAGAAAAAAGACTGAATTGCTTGGTGAATTTAACTTAAATAGTTAACTTTGCAGATATACGCCCTAACACAAAAGTTGAATACATATACAAAATCAATATCATAACACTCCACAGACAATAATGGAAAACCAGGAACTCCTCAAGACAGTCAAGGAGAGAGCCCAGGTATGGCTCTCCGAACAATACGACGAGGCTACCCGCGCTGAAGTAAAGCAGATGCTCGAAGCCGAAGATCCCACCCCCCTGATTGAAGCTTTCTACCGTGACCTCGAATTCGGCACAGGTGGTCTGCGCGGTATCATGGGCCCCGGCACCAACCGTATGAACATCTACACAGTCGGAGCTGCCACACAGGGTCTGGCCAACTACCTCAAGGAGGCTTTCGCCGATCTCGACCAGATTTCGGTCGCAGTAGGCCACGATGTGCGCAACAACTCCCGCAAGTTTGCTGAAATCGTTGCCAACATCTTCTCGGCCAACGGTATCAAGGCATATCTCTTCGACAGCTTCCGTCCCACTCCCGAACTTTCCTTCGCTATCCGCGAACTCGGTTGCCAGAGCGGCGTTAACATCACCGCCTCCCACAACCCCAAGGAATACAACGGCTACAAGGCATACTGGGCTGACGGCGCACAGATTATCGCTCCCCACGATGTCAACATCATCAACCATGTCAACGCCATCAAGTCGGTAGGCGACATCAAGTTCCAGGGCAACCCTGAACTGATTGAAATCATCGGTGAGGATATCGACAACAAGTTCCTGGCCGCCATCAAGGAGCTTTCACTCTCCCCCGATGTTATCGAGCGTCACAAAGACCTCAAGATTGTCTACACCCCGATTCACGGTACAGGTGTTAAGCTCGTTCCCGACTCGCTCAAGAACTACGGTTTCACCAACATCATCCACGTTCCCGAACAGGACATCCCCTCGGGTGATTTCCCCACAGTGGAATCTCCCAACCCCGAGAACGCTTCCGCTATGGCTATGGCTGTCGCCAAGGCCAAGGAAGTTGGTGCTGACCTGGTCGTAGCCTCCGATCCCGATGCTGACCGTATCGGATGTGTGATCCGCGATACTGACGGCGAGTATGTGCTTGTCAATGGTAACCAGATTGTGCTGGTGCTTCTCAACTACCTGATGACCCGCAACGCAGAGCTTGGCAAGCTGACCGGCAACGAATATGTCGTGAAGACCATCGTGACCACCGAGACCATCAAGCGCATCGCCGATGCCAACAACATCAAGATGTATGACTGCTACACCGGCTTCAAGTGGATTGCTTCCGTTATCCGCGACAACGAGCAGACCGCCCGCTACCTCGGCGGCGGCGAGGAGTCATACGGCTTCCTGGCCGAGACCTTCTGCCGCGACAAGGACTCTGTTTCCGCCATCTCCCTTATGGCAGAGACCCTTGCTTGGGCCAAGGAGAACGGTCTGTCGTTCATGGAGATGCTCCAGGATATCTATGTGAAATATGGTTACTCCCACGAACTTGGTATCTCCGTTGTCCGTCCCGGCAAGTCTGGTGCTGACGAGATTCAGGCCATGATGAAGAACTTCCGTGAGAATCCTCCCAAGAGCCTTGCCGGAAGCCCGGTTATCGGAATCAAGGATTACCTTACCCTCAACCAGACCTGCCTGAAGTGCAACGAGGTTTCCAAGCTCGACTTCCCCACCACCTCAAACGTGCTTCAGTACTTCACCGAGGATGGTTCGAAGATTTCGGTGCGTCCCTCAGGAACAGAGCCTAAAATCAAGTTCTACATCGAGGTTCGCGGCGAGATGAAGACCCGTGCCGACTATCACAAGGCCGAAGAGGCAGCCAAGGCGAAAATCGAGGCTGTCCGCAAAGACCTCGGCATCTGATAATCCGATATATGACGGCGGCATAAATGCCGCTGTCAAACGAAAAGGGACATCGCATATGCGATGTCCCTTTTCGTTTGACGCTTGACTGGTCACTTCCACAAGGCGTGGAAATGGTTGACAGGGCCGTGGCCGTGGCCGATGGTGTATTCCGCACCGGCGAGAATCGCCGCCGAGATGTAATCCTTGGCCAGGCGGCAGGCCTCCGGGAGGTTATGTCCAAGGGCGAGATATGAGGCTATGGCCGAAGAGAGGGTGCAGCCTGTGCCGTGGGTGTTGACGGTGGCTATTTTCGGCGACTCCATATAGTGGATAGTGTCGGTTTCGGCGTCATACAGGATATCGGTCAGGGTGTCGGTGTCGAGATGTCCGGCTTTGAGGAACACCGATACCTTCCTGCCTTGTGACAGCTGACGGGCAGCCTCCGGCAACTCTTCGTTTGAAGATAGTTTTCTCCCGAGGAGAATCTCAGCTTCGGGAATGTTGGGGGTGATTACCCGGGCGAACGGAACAAGCTCGTCGCGCAACGTGGCGATGGCATCCTCGCGTAGCAAAGGGTCGCCGGAGGTGGCCACCATCACCGGGTCGAGGACAATATTCCTGACCGGGTAGGCGCGCAGGGTGTCGCGTACCGCGAGGATAAGCTCCGCGCTGTGGAGCATCCCGATTTTGATTGCGTCGGCCCCGATATCGTCGAGACATGAACGTATCTGGCCTGTGACGAAATCCACCGGGACGGGATGCACTCCGGTTACTCCGACGGTGTTCTCATCCACGACAGCCACAACGGCGGTCATTCCGTAGCAACCCAGTGCCGAGAAGGTCTTGAGGTCGGCTTGCAGTCCGGCTCCTCCGCTTGGGTCGCTCCCGGCTATCGAGAGGCAACGGCGATAGCTCTTCATATCTTCCAGCCCTCCCCGCTGTATGCGCTCTCCCAGAACATCCATTCCATACGGGTGCAAGTCACATAGATGTCGGTCATCGCCGCGCGTAGCTGTGCTGACCCGTTTTCGGCCAATCGGTCGCTGATTTCGATGGCGCGGGTGTTTGACTTGTCAAACCAGGGGTTGTCATAGGTGTCAATCCATTTCTGGTAAGGATTCCCTTCTGCCGCGTTGGCTTTGATATATTTCCCTACCTCGTGGTAGACCCAGAAGCAGGGGAGGATGGCTGCGGCGGCAACCTCAACAGGTGCGGTGGCCTGGGCCGACAGGATAGAGCAGTAGAGCAGACAGGCAGGACTTTTGACTACCTTGCTCATGTCTGTGTCGGCGAGATATGATTTGTGCATCTCCTCCTCCACGGCGACCCCGTCTTTGGCAAAGTCGAGAAACGAGGCTACCTGGTCGATTTCGGGAAGCCGCGACGCGATGTTGGCCAGCACGCGTGAGTAGTTCTCGATATAGAGCGCGTCTTGCTGGAGATAGCGGTTGAATACCTCGCGTGGGAGAGTTCCGGCGATAAGTTCCTTGATGAATGGGAGTTCAAGGATAGCGTTGTAGAGGGGCAGAGCGGCCTGCCATGCCTCCTGGCTCCATTTTGTCATATTCGGGAGTTGTTTGTGGGTTATGTTCAGAATTCTATTGTCGATGTGGTGAGGGTCAGCAGGTCTATCGAAAACAGCCGCCCGTCGAGAGGTTCGCCGAATCCGGCGAGCAGTTTCAGGGCTTCGGAAGCCTCGATGGCCCCGATTACCCCCGGGACAGCCCCGATTACCCCCGCGGTTTTCCGGGGCAATCCGCATAGCTCCTCCCGGTCGGGATAGAGGTCGGTGTATCGTCTCTGCCGGTGATGGTTCATCACCGCGAGCTGCCCCCGGAATTCACCGATTGAGCCGTAGACCCAGGGTTTTCCCAGCCTGTGGCATATGTCATCGATTAGGTAACGGGTGGCAAAATTGTCGGTGCAGTCTACCAGCAAGTCATATCCGGAGAGGATTTCTGTGGCGTTCTCTTCCGTCAGGCCGTCAGGGTAGAGGTCGAAACGTGTCACGGATGACTGTGCCTGCAACCGCTTGGCCGCCTCCTCGACCTTCGGCAGGCCGAGTTGCGACTCGGTGTAAAGCACCCCTGCCGCTGCAGGTTGGAGAGCGACACGATGTCAGGGTCACAGAGCCCGATACGGCCTACGCCCGCGCCGGTGAGGTAGGTGGCGACAGCAGCCCCGAGTCCTCCGAGTCCGACAATCAGCACGGATGAGGAGAGCAGGCTGCGTTGCCCCTCCTCGCCGATTTCCCGGAGCATCGTCTGGCGGGAGTATCGTCCGAGGTCAATGTCATTTGAATGTTGCATGGCTCAGTCGAAAATCTTGTCCCAGTCTTTCCATACCGCCTCGTAGCCTCCGGCGCGGATGGCCGTCTCGACCTCCGAGGGGGTACGTTCATCACTGACGGCGAACTGTTCCAGGGCCTGCGGATAGGTGTGGTAGCCT
>URLF01000105.1 GCA_900548705.1 uncultured Porphyromonadaceae bacterium
CCAGGAGGTGGATGTCGATTGGCTGACGAAGAAGATAGTCGGGTTGAGGATATTCGAGGATGAATCCGGTGTGATGAACCTTGATGTTAAGGCTGTCGGCGGGGACATTCTTGCCGTCAGCCAGTTCACCCTTGTCGCCGGCACGCGCAAAGGCAACCGCCCGAGCTATATACGCGCCGCCGCTCCGGATGTGGCGGTGCCGATGTATGAGGAGTTTTGCCGCCGCCTGGAATCCCTGACTGGGCGACCGGTCGGCCGTGGCCGTTTCGGCGCGGATATGAAAGTCTCCCTCATTAACGATGGCCCCGTAACCATAATCATCGATTCCCGGTTGAGGGAGTGACTTCTGACGATATATAACCACAATCAAAAACCTTATGAAATCCGTGTGGTAGGCCATAATGCGCAATATGATGAGTATGGCGAAAGTGTCTATTATCTCGCCCCCCCGACATACGACAGGAAGAAGTAAGCGATTTGAAACGCCAACTCGTTTGCAATTTTTAAGTTGGAGGCGGGTGGTTGCGCTTGCCTGAATGGAGGTTTTTTCGTAACTTTGCAAGTTAACAGACCTCCTGGATATGAGACTTCAACCATTATTCCATTTCGTTTTGATGTCGGCCTTGTCAACCGTGGTTTGCAAGGCCCAGTTGACATTTTCCGGCAATGCTCTTCCCCCTGTCACCGACACTCCGGAAGCTTCTTCGGGACTTTCGGCAATTTATGTGATTGACGGCACTGCAGGGGTGACGGCCAGCTATACTGCTGCGACATCGGCGGCTCCTGTGAGATGGATGAGGTTCAGTTCGCTCGGGGGAGGGTATGCCGAAGAGATAACCCCGGTCCGCAACGGAAATGTAAGTTCGGTGACCCTTACCGGGGATGACATGGGGTATATCGTGGAGGAAGGAACGACGAGGAAATGCTACTGGGTGGTCAATTACGCCAACCATACCTGCAATTTGCGGGAACTGTCGATTGCTCCCGAACAGGACTGTATGTCGGCCTCGCTGAATTTTTCGGGAAATGCTGACCGGATTGTGTATTACACGATAAACGGTGTGCCCCGCACATTGTCGCGCGGACTCACGCTGGAATATACCAACCTCTCATTCAACGCCGACAGGAATGTTTATGAACAGGTTCCCACAACCCAGGAACTGGAATATCTTTCCGGAGAGATACATGTGGAGTCACCTTTGTGTCAGACCGATTTCCTTCTCACAGGCGACCGATTCCAGATGGCTTGGGGTGGAGGGAAGACAATTTCAAGCCCGGTCTTTGAGCCGCGTGCGGTAGAGGCAGTCACGTCAGCCGTCCAGACCTCGCGCACGGTGGACAATGAACAGAAGGACTCCGACGGTTCAGCATCCGGCGCGTTGGGCGGCTCTGCCCCGGTTGAGATCACATTCTCGGCTGTTGTCACCGACGCGGCGATATACCACGAATGGCAATATTCCGCCGACCCCCAGTTTGATGTCATTGATATGAGGGTAAACTCCACCGAGTCGACGCGTGTTTTCAATGAGTATGGCACGGTCTATGTGCGGTTCGTCGCCGGAGATGCCTCCGGCGCGTGTGACTGGACTTCGGAGACCTACACCGTGAATATAGGGGAGTCGAAGCTTGAATGTCCCAATGCCTTCTCGCCGGGTGCTTCCGAGGGGAGCAACGACGAATGGAAGGTCTCATATAAATCCATAATCAGTTTCGATTGCCATATATTCAACCGCTGGGGGGTGGAAGTGGCCCATCTCACCGATCCCTCCCAAGGCTGGGACGGACGGCATAATGGTAAACTTGTAAAGTCGGGAGTGTTCTTTTATGTCATCCAGGCGGAAGGCGCGGATGGAAAGCAATACAAGCTTTCGGGTGACATAAACATCATCCACGCCAATTACAACAAGGGATATTAATGATGAACAAGGAAAACGCGACAAACATAAAATCTTCACCCCGGGCAGTCAGATTGCCCGGCACCCTTTCGGTTGTCGGAGCGAGGGTCAACAATCTTAAGAACATAGATGTAGATATTCCCCACGGGACTCTCGCCGTGATTACCGGCCTGAGCGGCTCGGGAAAATCATCCCTTGCCTTCGACACCATCTTCGCCGAAGGGCAGCGACGCTATATAGAGACATTCTCATCCTACGCCCGCAATATGCTCGGCAATATGGAGCGCCCCGATGTCGACAAGATTTCGGGACTTTCCCCTGTGATTGCCATCGAGCAGAAAACCATAAACCGTAATCCGCGAAGTACGATAGGCACCACCACCGAGGTCTATGACTATCTGCGACTGCTGTTTGCCCGCGCCGGGGAAGCCCGCAGTTATCTGTCAGGCGAACCGATGGTCAAATATTCTCCGGAAAAGATTGTGGAGCTGATTCTATCGGAATATGACGGCAAGAAGATTTACCTGCTGTCCCCGCTGGTGCATAACCGAAAGGGGCATTACAAGGAGCTTTTCGAGAACCTGATGAAGAAGGGGTATCTCACCGTCAGGGTTGACGGCGAGATAATGGAACTGTCTTCGGGAATGAGGCTCGACCGTTACCGCAACCACTCTATCGAGCTGGTGATTGACAAGCTGAAAGTGTCGGCCAAGGATGACAAACGGCTGCTTGACTCCGTTGTCAAGACCCTGAAGCATGGCGACAAGCAGATGATGGTTTACGACCTTGAATCCGGCAAAGCACGTCATTATTCACAGTCACTGATGGATCCGGTCAGCGGCCTTTCATACCGCGAACCGGCTCCTCACAATTTTTCGTTCAACTCCCCTTTGGGAGCCTGCCGTTGCTGCAAGGGGCTTGGGACGGTCAACATCATCGACCGTGACAAGGTAATACCCGATGATTCGATTTCGATTCATGCGGGGGGGATAGCCCCGTTGGGAAAATACCAGAACACGACGATTTTCTGGCAGGTGCAGGCCATCTGCGAGAAATATGGAGCGACATTGAAAACCCCCATACGCGATCTTCCCGCCGAGGCCATGGAGGATATACTCAACGGCACCGACGAGCGGCTTAACCTGCATTCCGAGGGGAGCTCAATCTCGAACTACTTCCTGAGTTATGACGGGCTGCTGAAATATATCGAGATGCAGCAGAGTGAGGATGCCACCTCCGCCGCCCAACGCTGGAGCGGGCAGTTCTTCTCCCGCAAGACCTGTCCGGAGTGTGGTGGCGACCGCCTTAACAAGGAGGCGTTGCATTTCTTCATCGACAGCAAAAACATTGCCGAACTGTCGCGTCTTGACATCGCCGAACTGCTCGAATGGTCGCGGACTGTCGAGGAGCGTCTGGCTCCGCGTCAGCGTGTGATTGCTTCCGAAATCATAAAGGAGATACGTTCGCGCTTGAGTTTCCTTGTCGATGTCGGGCTGGGCTACCTGTCGCTCAATCGCGCGTCGGCCACCTTGTCAGGCGGCGAGAGCCAGCGCATAAGACTGGCCACCCAGCTCGGGTCAGAGTTGGTGAATGTGCTGTATATCCTTGATGAACCCTCTATCGGTCTCCATCAGCGCGACAACCATAAGCTGATCGGTTCATTGAAACGGTTGCGCGACGCCCGCAACTCGATTATCGTTGTCGAGCATGACAAGGATATGATGCTTGAGGCTGATTACATAGTCGACATAGGGCCGAAAGCGGGCCGAAAGGGTGGAAAGGTCGTGTTTGAAGGTACTCCCCAGGAGATGCTGAAGACAGACACATTGACCGCAGGTTACCTGAACGGTACCCGTGAGATAGCCATTCCGGAATCCCGCCGCGAAGGTAACGGCAAAGTGTTGTGTCTGAAAGGATGCTCCGGCCATAATCTGAAAGACGTGGATTTCACACTTCCGTTGGGCACGCTGACCTGTGTGTGCGGTGTGTCGGGAAGCGGTAAGTCCTCTCTTGTCAATGGAACATTGCAGCCGATTCTCTCCCAGAAATTTTACCGGTCGTCGCAGGAGCCTCTTCCTTACCGGGAAATAGAGGGAATCGAGAATATCGACAAAGTGGTGACCGTAGACCAGACCCCGCTTGGCCGCACCCCGAGGTCTAATCCGGCGACATACACCGGGGTCTTTTCCGATATAAGGAATCTCTTTGTCGGATTGCCCGAGGCCAAAATCAGAGGCTACAAACCGGGACGGTTCTCATTCAATGTGGCCGGTGGCCGGTGTGAGGCATGCAAAGGGAACGGTTACAAGACAATCGAGATGAATTTCCTCCCTGACGTGCTTGTTCCCTGTGAGGAGTGTGGAGGCCGCCGTTACAATCGCGAGACTCTTGAGGTGAGGTTCAAAGGGAAGTCGATAGCCGATGTGCTTGACATGACCATCAACCAGGCGGTCGAGTTTTTCGAGTTCCAGCCTTCGATTCTGAAAAAGATAAAGGTGCTCCAGGATGTCGGTCTTGGTTACATAAAGCTCGGCCAACCTTCATCGACCCTCTCGGGAGGTGAGAACCAGCGCGTGAAGCTGGCGACCGAACTTGCCAAGCGTGACACAGGCCGCACTCTCTTCATCCTTGATGAACCGACAACCGGACTTCACTTCGAGGATATAAACACACTGATGACTGTGCTGAACCGGCTTGTAGACCGGGGCAACACTGTATTGGTCATCGAGCATAACCTTGATGTCGTCAAGGCAGCCGACCATGTGATAGACATGGGGCCTGACGGCGGCAGGAATGGCGGCAGGATCATCGCGACGGGCACCCCCGAAGAGGTGGCCGCGTCAGATTCTCCCACCGCCCCATACCTTCGTCAGGAGCTTAATCCGCGCTGAAAGAGAAGCGGATGGTGCGGCGATAGGGGAGCGCCGGGCTTACTGTCTGAGAGGGGAAACCGGGCTTGTTGGGAGCGTCGGGACACCCTTGGCATTCTATAGCCACGGCGCAATAGTCGGGGTAGATCGCGCCATCCTTCCCTTTGGGGCATCCTGATACCCAGTTGCCTCCATACACCTGCACGGCAGGCTGGTCGGTTGCCACTGTCAGTCTGCGTCCGCTGACCGTGTCCTCCAGTACGGCGATTGTGTTGACATTGCCGTCGGTCACGTCTGCCATCCAGCAGTTGTCGTAACCTTTTCCAAAACGGATAGCGTCGAAGTCGGATATGAGTGATTCGGTCGAAGGAACCTCTCCGGCCTTGAAAATCCGTTCGCCGACTTTGCGGAATTCACGGAAGTCCATAGGGGTGCCTTCCACCGGCGCGAATTCTCCGGTAGGCACGAGAGTGTCGTCAGTCGGGAGCCAGCGCGAGCAGCTGAGTTTCAACAGCTGGGCCATGGCTCTCTCTGCACCTGCATCATGCCCTCCGAGATTGAAGTAGCTGTGGTTTGTGAGGTTGACGACGGTGGGGCTGTCTGATTCCGCCTCATATTCGATGGTGAGGTTGTCATCGTCATCCCAGGTGTATGTGACGGATGCTTTGAGGTTGGCGGGATAACCTGCGTCCCCATCCTTGCTTTCAATAGTGAAGCGGACTTTCCCCTCGGCTGTCTCATCCACATTCCATACACGGTTCTGATAGCCGTCGGGGCCTCCGTGGAGGTGGTTGGGACCATTGTTGACGGGTAGGGTATAGGTGTTGCCTTCGAGAGTGAAGCGTCCGTTGGCGATACGGTTGGCGTAGCGACCGGGCGTTTTCCCGGCGCAAGGGCCGTCGGCTATGTAGTCGGCCGCCTCGGGATAGCCGATTACCACGTCGGCGCGGTTTCCGTCGCGGTCAGGCACAGTGATGGCGACAATGCCGGCTCCGAGAGAGGAGAGCACGACCTGGTTGCCTCTGGAATTGGTCAGGGTCAGATATGTCACTTCACCGGCAGGGGTGGTGAAACTCTTTTTTGTAGTATTCATGGTTCTTGCGATTATTGGAAACTATTCAATATTGTTGCGGCAATCAGTGGTTGTCCTTGAACAGACGCTGTTGAAGTGCCCGCAGGGCTGCCACCTTGTCCTCCTTGCTGACAAGGAAAGAGATGTTGTAGTTGCTGCCGCCATAGGAAATCATCCTGACAGGGATGTCATGGAGAGCGTCGAGGGCCTCGGCCTCGAAACCACGGTTGTGCCACTCGAGGTCGCCGACCACACATATGATTACCATATCGCGGTCAATCGAGACGGTGCCTATCTCCTTCAGTTCATCCACGATATGTTCGAGCTTAAGCGGATTGTCGATGGTGACCGACACCCCGACCTCGCTTGTCGCGATCATGTCGATGGGGCGGCTGTAGTTGTCGAAAATCTCGAACACACGGTGCATGAAGCTTGACGCGAGCATCATGCGCGACGACCTTATCTTGATGGCGATGATGTCATCCTTGGCGGCCACGGCCTTGATGCCTTGTGACAGTTCGGTGTTGTATATGAGTGTACCCCTGGCGGAAGGCTCCATGGTGTTGAGTAACCTGACGGGGATGTTGTTCACCTTGGCGGGAAGCACACAGGTGGGATGAAGGATCTTCGCCCCGAAATAGGCCAGCTCGGCGGCCTCGTCGAAATGGAGTTCGGCCACCGGAGTGGTGCCTTCGACAAAGCGCGGGTCATTGTTGTGCATCCCGTCGATGTCGGTCCAGATTTCGATTTCCTTAGCCATAAGGGCCGCACCGATGATTGATGCCGTCAGGTCGGAGCCGCCTCGGCGCAGGTTGTCGACCTCACCATAGGCGTTGCGGCAGATGTAGCCCTGGGTTATGTAGAGGTCGGCATTGGGATTCTCGTCGAGGAGTGCCTGAAGATGCTCCTTGATGTAGTCCATATCTGCCTCGCCGTTCTTGTCGGTGCGCATGAATTCCAATGCGGGAAGGAACCCGGAATTTACGCCACACTGGCGCAGGTAGAGGTGCATCAGTTTTGTCGACAACATCTCGCCTTGGGCGAGAATCTCCTTCTCCTCGAAGGATGTGAAGCTGTCGCGGGCCAAGGCCCGGATGCTTGAAAACACCGCCTCCACCTCCTCGTCGGCTTCCATACGGATTTCGACCTGGGTGAACAGCAACGCCACCACGCGGCGGTAATTGCGCTCAAGGTCGTTGATTATCTCCTTGGCGCCGTTGACGTTGTGTTTGTAGAGGTAGTCGGAGATTTCCACCAGGGTATTGGTGGTGCCGGCCATTGCCGACAATACTACTATGTTTTGACCTCTACCGGTTATGAGGTCGGCGACATTGCGGATACGGTCGGCCGACCCGACGGAGGTTCCTCCGAATTTGAGTACTTTCATTGTCAGTCAGTGGTGTGGTTGTCTGCTACGAGCTGTTTGTTCTCACAGCGGAGAACGCGCGCCGGATATTGCTCGACGAGCTGCATGTTGTGGGTGGCCATCAAGAC
>URLF01000106.1 GCA_900548705.1 uncultured Porphyromonadaceae bacterium
CCACGCGAGGTGTCCACCGCCGAATCGGCCAGCCCGATCAGCTCGGCCCGGCGCATTCCGGTGGAATACAACATCAGGAAAATCAGCGAGTCGCGTATGGCGGTGAAGCTGTCAGGGCTCTCCTCCCGTGGGCGGTCCTGCTCTATTATGTCATTGACCTCGGCGGAGCGCAGGTTGACAGGCAACGGTTTGGGCACTTTGGCCATCTCCACGTCGCGGGCCGGATTGATGTCAAGCATCCCCTTGCGCTGGAGATAGGCGTAAAACGAGCTGACGGCGGTCAGCTTGCGGCGCAGGGTGCGGGGCGACACACCGCTCTCGGCTATGGTAAGCAGCCACTGGCGTATGTCGGAGGTGGTGACCGTCAGGGGGTCGAAGCTGTCGTCAGGAGCGGGCAAAGGAGGTTTCGGCTGAGGGACACCGGTGATGAATTCCCTGAACTGACGCAAGTCGACAGAATACGACAAAACGGTATGAACTGAGAGACTCAGCTCACACCGGATATATGTCAAAAATGATTGTATCAGCATTGTCAACTTCGCTTTCAGTCAGACCGATAGACCTCCGGAAGCCGGATGTTGAAGCTTGGAAGAGGTGGCTTCGGTAGCGAAGTTATGACATTCCTTCGTAAAATCCAAATTTTTCTCAATGAAAAACCCGGATGATGTTACGAAACATCAATTATTCCTCAACGAGGCGCAGTTTCTGGACGTAAACCGCCTTCATCATCTTCTTGCGGTTTGTCACGGAGGGCTTTTCAAAAGCCTGACGGCTGCGAAGTTCCTTCACGATGCCGGTCTTCTCGTATTTGCGCTTGAATTTCTTGAGAGCTTTTTCGATGTTGTCGCCTTCTTTAACTTGTACGATAATCATTTTTTGGGGTTCTTATTCTTATAATTGTTTAATTCTGTTGAGCGGCGAATCGCCGGGGATTGCCCCGCCCAAAGGTTTGCACCTTTGCGATTTGCGGGGCAAAATTACGGAGTTTTTTTTGATTGACAAAATCTTTTGACGCATTTTTTACGCCAGGCGGTGTGATAAATCGGTATAATTCACCGCCCAACGTCCCCCCGCGGGGCAAAAATCCCCCTCGCGGAGGCTCAGCGGACAAAATGCTTGGCGGCTGTGGTGCCGGTCGAGATGATGTAGAGACCGGCGGCGGGAAGCTCGAACGAGCCGGAAACACCGGCGGCCACCACCTGTCCCTGGGCATTGTAGACGGTCACGGGAACGGAAGCCGATACCGCGAGGCCATTGACAGTGTAGGCAGCCACCTCGGCAGCTTCACCGATTTTCTCCACGGCGGAGAACTCGCCGACCTTGCCGGAGAACTTGTAGACACCGCCACGCTCACAGGTGAGGTCGGCGGTCTGTTTGCCTGTGCCTCCGGAACCATTGTTGAAAATCACCATCATAGTGGCCGACGCGTCGGGAGAGAATGAATAGGCGTAGACATCACCGTAGGTCTCGATGGTGGTCTCCGACATCTGGGTTCCGGGCCATGCACCGGCATAAGCCTTGTCGCCGTTAGCTGTGTCCCAGAGATATGTGAAGACATTTCCCCATGAAGCGGCGGCGCCATCCTTGACGAAATAGATGTTCCAGTCACCTTCCGACGGGGTCGGAGGGGTGGGAGGTGTCGGGGGAGTCGGAGGAGTGGGGACTTCGTTGGAGCGGATATGCCCTACCGAGGCCAGGGCGTAAGTGATCTCGTCAATGTCATCCTTCTCGTGGGAAGTTGAGTTGTCTTTTCCGTACGGGCCGAGGATATTGTCGGTCATCGTGGGGTCGAAGGGCACACAGTCGATACCGCTCTCTCCACGGGTGGCGACCAGGCGCACACCGATACCGTTCTCCTCAAGCCACTCGCGGGTGATGCCGACAGCGGTCATCGGTATCTTGATTTCGTAGAATGAGTCAAACTTTGTGTCGTGGGGATTCAGACCCTCCACGGGACCGGCCATCAGGTTGTCGTAACATTCAGGGTCATAGATGTTGTTGACAACCGAGGGGTCGGAAACCAGCTCGCCGGGGTTAGCCCATTCGGCGGTGGTGCGCTGACGCCAGAGATGAGAAGGCGCGAAGCCCTCCTTCATGGCGTAGGAGATGCCAAGACTGCTGAAACGCTTGCAATTGGCTCCGTAGTCAGACAAACCCTGAGCATTGCCGGTGAACATGGCGGGGTCACCCTGTCCGGCCTTGCCGCTCATGAAGAAGAGGAAGTCGGTATGGGATTTGAACTCAACCCCGTTGGTGGCATTGTCACCCCAGATAAAACGGCCGTCGGTGAGGTGGCCGGTCATGCCGGGCTTGCTACGGTCGACAGACAGCGAGAGGATGAAAGGCACATCGCCGATGCGGCCTCCGTCGGTCAGAGGGCCGTCGCCTGGACGGGCCCAGGTGTCGCCGGTGTTCACCATCTGCCAGGCGAAATAGAGGTTGTTGTCATCCCAGGCGGCATAAAGCGCGTAGCAGTCGAGGACACAGTTCTCATGGGAGCCGCAGAAGGTGGTGGCCATGTCGTTGGCACCGCAGGTGGCGACAATCATATCGTCTGACCAGTCGGAAAACTCCCCGTCGATTGTGATTGTGGCGACCTTGCCGACAGCATCGCCGGGATTGGTCGAGTAGTAGGCGCGGGTTTCCACGGGATCGCCGTCGGCATACATCGCGGCAGCGAGTCCCAGGGCGCCTGCCCCGAGTAAAAATCGTTTCATGGTTGAAAAGCGGTTATTTGATGAATGAAATGTAAGTCATGGATTCGATTCGGGATGCGGACACCTATGGCGATTCCCATCTCCCCGAGATGCCCGCAAAGTTACGCATTTTCCAAAAATCAGGCAACAAAATTCACCCTCCACAACTTAAATAAAGGCATTCCCGGAAACGAATCCGGAAGTTTTTTCGTAACTTTGCAGACGACGCCCCCGGGTGTCGCCGTTTCCCCAATCCATGTCACGACAATGACCGACAGCAACAATATCGACAACAACATACCTGAAAATACCTCAGAAAACATTTCAAACGACGACCTGGCGGAGGAGTTCCGCCCGGCGGATGATGCCGGGGAGACTCCGGATTCCCCACGCGCCGTGATGGCCGAGGAAATCGCCGAGGAGGAGGAGGAAGCCGGCGCGCTTCCGCCGACCATCGGCACCGAAGCCTCGCGCCTGAGACTCGGCGGCATGTACCGCAACTGGTTTCTCGACTATGCCTCCTATGTCATCCTCGAACGCGCCGTGCCTCACATCGACGACGGTCTGAAGCCCGTGCAGCGCCGAATCCTCCACTCGATGAAGACCATCGACGACGGACGCTACAACAAGGTGGCAAACATTGTCGGCAACACCATGCAGTATCACCCCCACGGCGACGCGTCAATCAAGGACGCCCTCGTGCAGCTGGGCCAGAAAGAACTGCTTATCGACACCCAGGGTAACTGGGGAAACATACTGACCGGCGACGACGCGGCCGCCGGGCGTTACATCGAGGCGCGCCTCTCCCCCTTCGCCCTCGACGCGCTCTACAACGCCAAAATCACCGACTGGGTGCCCTCTTACGATGGCCGCAAGCAGGAGCCTGTTACCCTACCCGTGAAATTCCCCCTGCTGCTGTTCCAGGGGGTGGAGGGTATCGCCGTCGGACTTTCATCTAAGATTCTGCCCCACAACTTCAACGAGATTCTCGACTCGGCCATAGCATACCTCCAGGGGCGCGAGTTCACCCTCCTGCCCGACTTCCCCACCGGGGGGCTCATCGATGTCGCCCGTTACAATGACGGCGAACGCGGCGGCAGTGTGCGCGTCAGGGCCAAAATCGAGAAAATCGACAATGTGACCCTCGCCGTCACCGAGATACCCTACGGCAAGACCACCCGCACCGTCATAGAGTCTATCCTCAAGGCTTACGAGAAGGGGAAAATCAAGATACGCAAGGTCGATGATAACACCTCCGACCAGGCGCGTATCCTGGTGCATCTCCAGAGCGGCACCTCCTCCGACAAGGCCATAGACGCCCTCTATGCCTTCACCGACTGCGAGGTCGCCATCTCCCCCAACTGCTGTGTCATCAGCGACCGCAAGCCGGTGTTCCTCACCGTCAGCGACCTGTTGCGCCACAGCGCCGAGCGCACCCGCGACCTGTTGCGCCGCGAGCTTGAGATCAAGCTCGGCGAGGTCAGCGAACAGCTCAATTTCGCGTCGCTCGAACGTATCTTCATCGAGGAACGCATCTACAAGGACAAGGAGTTCGAGCAGGGTGAAACGATGGAAGCTGTCGTGGCCCATGTCCACAAACGCCTCCTCCCCTTCCTCCCCCAGCTTGTCAGGGAGGTGACCGACGACGATGTGCTGCGCCTGATGGAGATAAAGATGAAGCGCATCCTGAAATTCTCGGCCAAAGAGGCCGACCGCGTCATCGCCCTCTACAACGAGCGCATCGCTGAAATCAAGGGACATCTCGACAACCTGACCGACTACACCGTCGACTGGTTCCTCTCCCTAAAGGAAAAATATGGAGCGGCGTTCCCGCGCCGCACCGTAATCCGCGCTTTCGACAACATCGAGGCATCGCGCGTGGCCGAGGCCAACGAGAAGCTCTATTTCAACCGCGACGAGGGCTTCATCGGCATGTCGCTCAAGAAGGATGAATACCTGTTCAACTGCTCTGTCCTCGATGAAGTGATCATCTTCTACAACGATGGCCGCTACAAGGTTGTCCGCGTGGCCGACAAGCTCTTCATCGGCAAGAATGTGAAGCATATCGGCCTGTTCGACAAGAAGGATGACCGTATGGTCTACAACGTCATCTATCAGGATGGACGTGGCGGCACCTACTATATGAAACGCTTCAAGGTCTCGGGTGTGACCCGCGACAAGGAATACAACCTCACCCGTGGCACCGCCGGAAGCCGTATCGCCTGGTTCTCGGCCAACCCCAACGGCGAGGCGGAGGTGGTCAAGGTGACCCTAAAGCCGAAACCGCGCCTGAGCCGCCTGCAGTTTGACATCGACTTCTCCGAACTGGCCATCAAGGGTAAACAGAGCCTCGGCAACATCGTGACCCGCAACGAGGTACACCGCTTCTCGCTCAAGGAGAAGGGCACCTCGACCCTCGGAGGACGCGAGGTATGGTTTGACCGCGATGTGCTGCGGCTCAACTATGACGGACGCGGCGAACTGCTCGGCGAGTTCTTCGGCGAGGACAAGGTATTGGTTGTCACCCGCCAGGGTGAATATTACCTGACATCGTTCGACGCCACCAACCATTACGACCATGTCGACATACTCCGCATAGAGAAATACCGCCCCAACCATATATGGACGGCTGTGCTGTTCGACGCAGACCAGGGCTACCCCTACCTGAAACGATTCACCTTCGAGCCTTCCGCACGTCGGCAGCGTTTCATCGGGGAGAACCCCAAGTCGCAGCTGATTCTGCTCACCGACACCCCGGGGACCCGGTTCAGCGTCACCTTCGCCGGGACTGACAGCCACCGCGAACCGCTGGAGGTGGACTCCACCGAGTTCATCGCCGTCAAGTCGTTCAAGGCCAAGGGGAAACGCCTTACAACATTCAAGCTCGGCGAAATCACCGAAATCGAGCCTCGTCCCGATGCCGAGCCTGATGTGGAGACCCCCGAGGATGAAGGCCCCGATTCCACCCCCGACGACACCATCCCCGCCGAACCGGAGATGAGCGACGAGGAGCTGCGCGACTCAATCATCGGCCAGGAGCGCCTCTTCTAACCGCTCATATTTTATCACTTAACCCCTCAAAACCGCCCCAACCACTCAAATGTTAGCAGTTAGCATATTCTCTCCGAAAGAAGTGGCGATGCAGGTCGCCACCCGGGCCAGGAGCCGCCGCCTTGAGCTGAACCTGACCCAGAGCGGACTTGCGCGTAGAGCCGGAACCTCTCTGGCGACTTACCGCCGGTTTGAGACCACAGGGGAGATTTCCTTCTCGGCTTTGCTGAGGGTGGCGATGGCGTTAGACTGCCTGGATGAATTCTCCCAGCTTTTCACCCGGAAAAAATACAACTCCCTCGCCGAGGTCGTCAGCGACTCCGCCCCTAAAAGAAAGCGAGGAAACAAAGAATAGATGAACACCACAGATAAAGTCATTGTCAAGTGCCGGGGACGTGAAGTAGGGGCGATAGTCCTTACCCCACAGGGGCTGTGCGCCTTTGAATATGCTCCGGATTGGATTGCCGACGGCTTTTCCATCTCCCCCTTTGAACTTCCGTTGAAACAGGGGGTGTTCATCGCCCGTCCTGACCCTTTCGGAGGAGGTTTCGGGGTCTTCGACGACTCGTTGCCCGACGGATGGGGAATGTTGATTCTCGACCGATACCTCCAGACAAAGGGTGTGAATGTCAGGGAGCTGACGATTCTCGACCGGCTCGCGCTGGTCGGCTCTACCGGACGCGGGGCGTTGGAATTCGAGCCTGACAGGTCTGTGATGACCGAAAACGACTTCGTCGATTTCGCGTCCCTCGCAATAGATGCCGAGAAAATTCTGGCTTCCGACACTTACAAGGGTGACGGAATAGAGGAGTTTCAGCGCAGGGGCGGCTCTCCGGGCGGAGCAAGGCCGAAAATATTCCTGAAAGCGGATGGGACAGAATGGCTGGTCAAGTTCAGGGCGGCCCACGACCCCAAGGATATCGGGCTGACAGAATACCGGTATTCGCTTCTCGCGGCCAGATGCGGTGTCGAGATGCCCCGCACACGTCTTTTCGAGGGGAAATATTTCGCCACGGAGAGATATGACCGTTCCCCGGCAGGGGAAAAATTCCATGTCGTGAGCATGGCCGGACTCTTATGTGCCGATTACCGTATTCCTTCATTGGATTACAGTCATATATTCAAAGTGGGCGCGGCTCTTACCCGCGACATTGAGGAGCTGAAAAAGATTTTCAGGCTTATGGCATTCAATTTCCTCATCGGCAACAAGGATGACCACGCCAAGAATTTCTCTTTTATCCACACCGATGACGGATGGCGGTTCGCGCCCGCATACGACATCCTTCCTGCCGAAAGGATGAACGGCTATCACTCCACCTCTGTCAATGACAAAATCACCCCCGTAGACGATGACCTTGTGGCCCTTGCTGTCTCCTCCGGACTTGATGGCAAAGAGGCCGGAAGAATCATATCCGAGATGCGGGAAATCCTGAAGGAAGACTCCGCCGGGTCGAAATGTCGATTAGAATGATGCATAGATATATCCTGATATTGCTTATGGCGGGG
>URLF01000107.1 GCA_900548705.1 uncultured Porphyromonadaceae bacterium
TCTCGCAGATTACACAGATTACGCAGATTGCCATCCGGCAGGAATCCATGGAATCAATTTTAATCTGTGGAATCCGATGAGCGCAGCGAATCAAATCTGTGTTATCTGTGTAATCCGTGTAATCTGTGAGAGCCTCCGGAGCGTAGCGACCCCCAATCCGCGGGGCTACCGCCCGGATGGCCTCTGCGTAATCCGCGTAATCTGCGAGACTTTATTTCACGAGACTTTACTCTATAAAATCTGCGGGAAATCTGTGTATCTGCGGAATCTGCGTGAGACTTTTTTAAGACAACAAGGGTTGTGTTGGCGCGGACGCGCCGCGGCGCGTCCCTACAAGAGGGGATATCCGCCAAAAGAGGGATATCCGTCAAAAGAGAGGTATCGGTCAGGAAGGAGCATCGGCCTGAGAAACGCCAGCTTTTTTCATAAGAACCGGCATAATCGCCACGCGGTTGCAAAATGCCAGCAAAACAACCACGGAACAAGACAAAATGAGCACCTAAAGGCGATACAACCGACAAAAATCCAAAAAGTTGTTAAATGCATTTAAAAAAGTTTTTATTCTTTGCCTGAATTATGTAGTTTTGTGGCGTAAACGGCCAAGGGATGTAGACAGGCGCCGCGCCTGACCGTTTGTTCTCGATACCAATCAATCCAATCAACTCTATTCATTACGGTGCCTGCAATTAAATTATTCACACTAAATATGAAGAGATTCTACTCAGCTCTCATGCTCTTCATTGCCATTGGTTTGTGTTCCTGGGCACAGACCTACAAGTCAGTGGCAGTCAATCTCACAGACGGCACCAAGACAGAAGTGAACCTGACAGATGACCTGACGGCAATGTTCGACGAGGAAAACCTTGTGATCACCGGCGGTGACCAGGACATCTCAGTACCCCGTTCACAAATCCAGTCATTCACATTCTCAGAGCATGGGAAATCAGGTGTTGACAACGTCAGCGTTGACGCGTCCACACCTACGCTGGTCGATGGCAGCATGGTCTTCTCCGCCCTTCCGGAAGGCTCGGTTGTGGCAGTGTTCGCTCCCAACGGCGCACTCCTGAACAAGGTGACCGTCAGCGGGGCTTACACCCTCGACCTGTCCGCCCTCCCCTCGGGGACAGTATTGGTGAATGTCAACGGAGTCGCTTACAAAATTGCCGTAAAGAGATGAAAAAGAAACTTATGACCGCAGGCGCAGCTTGCGCCGCCGCCCTCGCACTTTTCGCTGCGAGCGACCGTATCGACATTTTCAACAATGCCGGCCAGTTCATCTCAATCATGGTCGATGACATCCAGGAAATCACCTTAGGGGAGAAGACCGCCGACCAGGATGGCTACACCACCGTCAACGTCTCCACCACCTACGGCACCAAGACCCGCGATATCGCGACTTTCGGCGACATCCTCTACACACCCGTCGACTGGGACAAGGCCCATGAAATCGCTCTGGCAGATGCCCCCAACGCGCGTGTCGTGTTATATGACTGTCGCAACAACACCGATTATTACGGCGAGGCCCAGATCGACCCCACCAAACCGGCCGACTGGCACGGATGTCCTCCCGACCAGAATCCCCACTTCCTCATCGATACCGACAAGGGATTCGCCTCGGAATTCGCCGTCAAAGGTCTTTATACCGGCAACGTCTACACCGACAACCCCAACTTCATCTTCTGGAGCACCGGGGACACCAACCTTCTCGGCCTTGACACATATTCGTTTAATATGCCTTTCGAACCTGTCGAGATAAGCGTCTCCTCCGTGGAGCTTGAGACATACCTCGGCAAGGAGTTCCTCGGCACATACACAGGCTTCATCATGTCGCCCGGTGAGAACCGCATCGTCCACAAGATGCCGGCGACCCTCACCGCAGAGTTCCGCTACAACGGCACCTATGTGATGAAGAGCACCGACGAGCACAACTTCGATTTCCTCGACCTTTTTGACTGGGATGAGGAGAAGAACACCTTCGCCTATGTGCCTTACACAGGCCGTCCCCTCAACGAGGTAGACCTTGAAGTCAAGACCGGCGTGACCGGCAGCTTTGTCGACGGCGGCCTGCTTTTCGCGCAGTTCCATGACCTGCTGTCTGACAAACCCGAGAACACCGTCCATTACTTCGCCGCCAAAGGTGAATATGAGTTCTCAATCGCCTCGGCTGACTCTTACAACAACCGCATACTGATTCAGGCCATGCCGGTAGGGGAAGGTACTCCTCGCTATTTCTATTCCGAATTCAACGGCACACCCGTCGAGGTGGCGATGGAGTTCACCTACGGCAGCAACATCGGCGAGGACTGTACGGCATTCGCCTCAGTCGACGGCGAGAAGCTCTTCAAGTATGATTACAAAGGCCCGGGTTATGACCCCGTCTTCACTTTCCGTGGGGCTGAATATGGCACATATACCGGTTCGGGCGACGACCTCTGGCTCGACGGCTTCGGCTCATGCACCCTTGGCGACGCTACCGGCAAATACACCATCACCGGAGGCCTGGCAACCGTGACCATCGGCGATGAGACACGCCTGTTTGTAATCGACCGCGATGCCCGCACCTATTCCGAAATGACCGCAGACACTTGGGACGGCGAGTCGCAGTACACCAAGGAAGATGCAGTCGGTGCCTTCGGCAACGAGGAGGAGAGCCCCGCGAACTACATGTGTATCGACTTCGACAAGAACTTCTCTGGAGCCGATGAGCCGGGTACCGCCAGCGTGCGCTTCAATGTGGTGCGCAACGACGGCTTCGGTGGTGGAGCCAGCGAAATGGTGGCAAGCTCCGGACGTTACATCTATAATGCAGCGTCAAAGACCATCGTCATCACCAACGTCTACATGGGCACCTCCGCCACAACCTCAGGCCGACGCAACCTCGTGCTGAAAGTCTCCGACGACCTCCTTTCAATGTGGATTGACGACTCTGCTGAAGACCGCATCTATGGTTCAGGCCGCAACGGGTCTTACCTCCTGACCGGAACAGTGAACACCCTGACCGCGCCTGCTCCCGTCATCGATGTTGAGCTTGCGGCGAAGTACACCGGTACCCCGAACTTCGACCTCTTTGGCTCCCCGACACCAACCCAGACCACACTGACGTTCAACACTGACAACCAGACCGCCCATCTGAGCGTGATAGCGATGAATAACTCCCTGTTCGACTGCGATGTGCAGTATTCCGTCGCAGGCAACACCGTCACTCTTCACGATGTCCGCACATATCCCGACGGAAGGAACTATGTGCTCGCCGACCTGGTGTTTGTGGCCGGAGAGGATGGCAACCTGACTTCCGGGCAGATCCTCCCGGGAGCAATCAACGGTAACGCCTACAATGTGGACTTCTCATCCGCGCCCCTCGTTCCGGAAGTAGCCCCCGTAGAGCTTGCGGCGAAGTACACCGGTACTCCGACATTCGACCTCTTCGGCTCCCCGACGCCCACCCAGACCACTCTGACATTCAACGCAGACACCCAGACAGCCCATCTGAGCGTGATAGCGATGAACAACCCCCTGTTTAACTGCGACGTGCAGTATTCGGTCGAAGGCAACACCGTCACTCTTCAGGATGTCCCCACCTATCCCGACGGAAGAAATCGGGTACTCGCAGACCTGGTGTTTGTGGCCGGAGAGGATGGCAACCTGACTTCCGGGCAGACCCTCCCGGGAGCAATCAACGGTAACGCCTACAATGTGGATTTCTCATCCGCACCACTCGTTCCGGAAGGAGCAGTGACCACCGTGGAACTTGCGCCCAAGTACACCGGCACCCCGAATATGATCGCTTTCGGCAACACCATGGGCACAGAGACCACTCTGACATTCAACGCAGACAATCAGACCGCCCATCTGAGTGTGGTCGGCCTCGGCTCATCCCTGTTTGACTGCGACGTCCAGTATTCTCTCGAAGGCACTACCGTCACCCTTCACGATGTTCCCACCTACCCCAACAACAACGGATACATTTCAGTACCCGCAGACCTGTTGTATGTGGTCGGAGAGGATGGCAACCTGACTTCCGAGCAGACCCTCACAGGAGCGACGCGCACCGGCAATTGCATCGATGTTGACTTCTCCTCCGCTCCTCTGACTCCCGCTGAATAATCCGGGAATCTGAACAAACATAATTCGACCCCGTCCGGGAGCCTGAGGCTTCGGGACGGGGTCGAGTTTATTAGAACTGTATGTAATCCGGTCGTCAGTAAGACTCCTCGGGAGAGGGGAAGCTGACAGCCTTCACATCTGAGATGTAGGTGGTCAGGGCATCGTTGATGGAGGTGCCGAGGTCGGCATACAGGCGGAGGAACTTGGGCTTGAATCCCTTGTTCATTCCGAGCATATCGTTGACGACCAGCACCTGGCCGTCAACGCCACTACCCGCGCCGATTCCGATTACAGGGATGGAGATAGATTCGGCGACCTTGCGGGCAAGGTCGGAGGGGATTTTCTCCAGCACCAAGGCGAAGCAGCCGATTTCCTCAAGCATCTTGGCGTCGGCCAGCAGACGTTCGGCCTCGGAGTCCTCCTTGGCACGGATGCCGTAGCCTCCGAACTTGTTGACGCTCTGGGGGGTCAGGCCGAGATGTCCCATAACGGGGATGCCTGCGGAGAGTATCTTCTCAATCGACTCACGGATTTCCGCTCCACCTTCGAGCTTGAGGGCCTCGCAACCTGACTCCTTCATCAGGCGGACGGCGTTATGGAGGGCGGCGTTGGAGTCTCCCTGATAGTAGCCGAAAGGCATATCGGCCACGACGAGGGCGCGGTCGGTGCCGCGCACCACACACCGGGCGTGGTAAATCATCTCCTCCAGGGTCATAGGCAGGGTGGTCATGTTTCCGGCCATAACATTGGTGGCAGAGTCGCCGACAAGGATGACATCCATCCCGGAAGCATCGACAAGACGCGCCATGGAATAGTCATAGGCGGTCAGCATGGCGATTTTCTCCCCGGCGGCTTTCATCTTGCGAAGGGTCGCCGTGGTCACTTTCTTAGGTTTGTCTATTGTGTTCGTTGACATCTCTTTTCTGTTTTCATTATACAAACTGAAAGGCCGTCCATCCCCGTGGCGGGGAGGGAGGCCTTTCACGATATTTTCCTTTAAGGTTGGTCTTATTTGGCTTCAGACTGAAGTTTGGCGCGGTCGAGGAGCTTCTCTACGTCGATATTGTTGGCCGAGCCGTAGGTGGGATACTTGGTCAGCACCTCCTGATACATGGCAGCCTCGTCGGCGTGGTTGCCGAGGGCGGCGTATACGCGGGCGAGCTTGAGCATGAAGTAGGGAGTGTAGGCGGGGTTGTCATCGCTCTGGCTGATGGCATCCTTGTAGCACTTTACCGCGTCCTGGAGCTTGTCGAGGTTGACGTAGCAGTCACCCTTGAGGGAGTATGCGGCCGAACCGATGATTGACTCCTTGGCGGAGTATTTCGACAGGTAGTCGAGAGCCTTCTGGTAGTCACCCTTCTGGTAAAGGAGGATGGCGCTCTGGAGGGCGGCGCGGTTGGCGGCGTCGTAACCGTATTCGTCAGCGACATTCATATACTGGGCGAGAGCCACTGAGTCGTTGCCCTGGGCCAGGGTGAGGTCGGCGGTGCCGATGGCGTCGTTTGCCTTGTTGATGCCGGGGCCACGGAAGAAGTAGACGTAGGCGAGGATGATGACCACCACGGCCACCACCACGAGCGAGATGATGGTGATGATTTTCTTGTTGTCCTGTACCTTGGTTGTCATCGCGGTCAGGGAGTCATTGAGGTTCTCCAGCCCTGACTCGGTCGTTTCGGTTTTCTTTGTAGACATGGATTATGATGTTTTTGTTTTTTCACGGGAAGAAAGCCACGTCGCCACGGGGCACACGTCGCCTTTGAAGCGCAAAATTAAGCAATTAGCGGCAAACAGCCAAAAAAATCATCCCCATTTCGGTTTTTTTTCATAATTTAGCGTTATCTTTACGGGAAGGTTCGCCATCCCGCGTCACTTTCCTGCGGCACACGCCGCGACTACATGTCACCCATCCAACCAAGCAACCATGGAAAAGAAGACAATATCCATCCCCTATGAAATACTGTCGCCTGAAGAGTTGTCAGGCTCCGATGCCCTGCTGGTAGACACAGCCCGCGAGGCTTCGTTCCGCAGCTACGCGCCCTATTCGAAGTTCTCTGTCGGAGCCGCCATTCTCCTCGACAACGGGGAAATCGTCCCCGGCAGCAACCAGGAGAATGTGGCATTCCCCTCGGGCACATGCGCCGAGCGGTCGGCATGTTTCTACGCCCATGCCCGCTATCCCGAAGCGAGATTCCGCAAGATAGCCATCGCCGCAAGAGGGACAGACGGGGAGTTCACACCAGTCCCCACCGCCCCCTGCGGCAGTTGCCGCCAGGCGTTGCTCGAATATGAGATGCTGGCCGGAGAGCCTGTCGAACTGCTTCTGGCGGGAAAGGATGTAATCTACCGTCTCCCCTCGGTGGTCTCCACGCTCCCCTTCGCGTTCACTGAATTCTGAGCCTGTGGCTTTTGATTTTGAGGAATCGGGAATAATCTGTAACTTTGCAGGCAGAACCAAGCAATGACAGAATTGGACACAGACCCTTTACCACCTTTGATGATAGCCCTTGAGTCCCTCCCCTTTGGAGCGGCGCAGATTGTGGCGCTATGTTTCGCCGGAGTAGCCCTGCTGATTTCCGGATTCGTGAGCGGAAGCGAAATCGCGTTCTTCTCCATCACTCCCCAACAGGCCGAAGAGCTTGACGAGTCGGAGCGGTCAAACGCCATCCGCCGCCTGCTTGACATGCCCGAGAGGCTTCTGGCCACCATCCTGATAGCCAACAATCTGGTCAACGTGACGATTGTGGTGCTGACATCCTTCGCCCTGACGCCCCTCTTCGAGCAGCTGCCCGACTGGGCCAACTTCCTGTTGCAGACCGTCTGCCTGACGTTCCTCATACTCCTCTTCGGCGAGATACTCCCCAAACTGGCCGCCAACACCAACCCGTTGCGGTGGGCAGGATTCGCCACGGGGGGGATAAACTCGATGATGAAGCTATTCTGGCCCCTCTCCTCGATGATGGTGAAGTCCACCAAGATTGTCAACAAGGTAGTGACGCGCCAGAGCCGCAACATCACCGCCGACGAGCTGGGGCAGGCTCTTGAGATAGCCGATGTC
>URLF01000108.1 GCA_900548705.1 uncultured Porphyromonadaceae bacterium
CACCGGGCGCGCCGACCAGGCAGAGAATCGGTGCCTTTCCGGTAGGGTTGGCCATTGTCACGGCCACTTGCTCCAGAATCCTCTCCTTCACCTTCTGCATACCGAAATGGTGGGCCTCCAGCTCATCCTTGGCTTTTGGCAAGGAGGTGTTGAGTTGGCTCTCCTCTGTCCATGGAAGATCAAGCAGCGTTGTCAGGTAATTATATGTGACGGAATAATCTGGAGAGGAGGGATTGAGTCGGCGCAGTTGTGATATCCCTTTGTTGAAAGCCTCTTCTGCCTGTGGAGTCATATGAATGGCGGCTGCTTTCTCGGAAAGTTGCTCGACATCGTCAAGGTCGCCGTACAATTCGCGCTGCATGACATCCATCTGCCGGCGGATGAAGGTCTCTCGTTGCTCCTGGGTAAGCTCCTCACGCGCGCGTTCTATTATATCCCGGGCGATAGAGAGTTTTTGCAACTCGTCATTGAGAATCCTGAGGAGTTTTTCCCCACGGTTGAGCAAGCGGAATGTCGCAAGAAGTTCAATCTTCGCTTCCGCAGGAGCTGCGAGATGGGTGGAGATGGTATTGATGATTTCTGCCGGGTCGCTCAGGAGGTCGGGATTGATGGCCTGTATCTGTTCTGAATCAGTGTGAGCCACCAGTTCCTTGTACGCCTTTGATATGAGGTCGGCCAAAGTCTTGAGGTTCTCAGGGATGCCCGATTTGTTTTCGCTGACGCGGCTTACGGCCAGATTGAGCGTCGAGCCGGACATATGGGGTTCCGCAGAATCCCCCTTGACCTTGAATTTCCCTGTCGCCCGCAGGAATGCCGAACGGGTGCCGTCGGGCAGGTCGAAAATCTGCAACACCTCGACGAAAACGCCGTATGGTGCGACATCGGCATGCGTGGTGGGATTTTCCATACGAGGGTCGACCTGACAGCAGAGTCCGATTGTCAGTTTCCCCTCCTGTGCATTGCGGGCCACAGTCAGCGATGATTCCCTTACCAGAGCGATAGGGATGGCCACACCTGGAAAGAGGACAAGATTACGGGTAGCGATGACGGGCAGGCAATCAAGGTCGGGGGACTTGAATCCTCCGGCACGGGAGAGGTCAATCTGACCCATCGTTATGATTTTGGGCTCTTTTTTCATAAATACAGGCAGGGAAAGCCCCCGAGGGGCAAAAATCGGGTGCAAAGTTACGAAAAATCCACCTTTTGGCAAAATTTGGGCGAATATGGCAATTTTTTGCGGAAATGTGTTTTGTAACATATAAAAAGTTATTGTCAGGCAGAAGTTTCTTACTAAATTTAGACCGTAAAAAATTCTTACCTCAACATAATACCTGATTGCCATGAAGGTCTATCAAACCAACGAAATCAAAAACATCTCCTTGCTCGGCAGCAAGGGAGCCGGGAAAACCACACTCGCTGAAGCTATGCTTTACGAGTGTGGAGTAATAAAACGCCGTGGCACAATTGATGCCAAGAACACTGTATCTGACTATTTCCCGGTAGAAAAAGAGTATGGTTACTCGGTTTTCTCCACGATTTTCTACGCTGAGTTCCTCAACAAGAAACTCAACGTCATCGACTGCCCCGGAGCAGATGACTTCGTGGGCAATGCCATCACAGCCCTGAACGTGACCGACACCGGCGTTATCGTCATTGACGCCCAATATGGAGTGGAGGTTGGTACGCAGAACATATTCCGCACGACCGCCCAGCTCAAGAAACCGGTGATTTTCGCCATCAACCAGCTTGACGGGGAAAAGGCCGATTATGACAACTGCATCGAGCAGATGAAGGAAATCTTCGGTCCGCGCGTTGTGCCTATCCAGTATCCGCTCCAGTGCGGCCCGGGCTTCAACGCTATGATAGATGTCCTTCTTATGAAGAAATACTCCTGGGGCCCGGACGGCGGTGTTCCCACCATCGAGGATATCCCTGCCGAAGAGATGGAAAAAGCCCAGGAGATGCACCAGGCGCTGGTAGAGGCTGCGGCCGAGAACGATGAGACATTGATGGAGAAATTCTTCGAACAGGGCCACCTGACTGAAGATGAGATGCGTGAAGGAATCCGTAAGGGACTCGTTGACCGCTCCATTTATCCGGTTTTCTGTGTCAGCGCACTCAAGGATATGGGTGTGCGCCGTATGATGGAATTCCTCGGCAATGTCGTGCCTTTCGTGGAGGATATGCCCGCACCCATCGATACTGCCGGAAATGAAGTCAAGCCTGACAGCAACGGGCCGCTGAGTGTGTTCATGTTCAAGACTACTGTCGAACCGCATATCGGTGAAGTTCAGTACTTCAAGGTGATGTCCGGAACTCTCACAACTGGTGTGGATCTTGACAATGTCACCCGTGGCGGGAAAGAACGTATGGCACAGATATTCTGTGTATGCGGCCAGATAAAGACCCCGGTGGACAAACTGTGTGCCGGAGATATCGGCGCGACCGTGAAACTCAAAGATGTCCGCACAGGCAATACTCTCGATGAGAAGGGATGTGAAATCGCTTTTGATTTCATCAAGTATCCTGCCCCGAAGTATCAGCGTGCTATCCGTCCCGTGACAGAGAGCGATGCGGAGAAACTCGCAGGCATCCTTACTCGTATGCACGAGGAGGATCCGACATGGGTTGTCGAGCAGTCAAAAGAGCTAAAACAGGTTCTGCTGAAAGGTCAGGGCGAATTCCATCTCCGCACCCTCAAATGGCGTGTCGAGAACAATGACAAGCTGCCTATCGTCTTTGAAGAGCCCAAAATACCGTACCGCGAGACAATCACAAAGGCTGCCAGAGCTGATTACCGCCATAAGAAACAATCGGGTGGTGCCGGTCAGTTTGGTGAAGTGCATATCATCATCGAACCTTACAGCGAGGATGCTCCTATGCCCGATACTTACCGTTTCGGCAACCAGGAATACAAGATGAGTGTCAGGGACACCCAGGAGATTCCTCTTCAGTGGGGTGGCAAGCTGGTGGTACACAACTGTATCGTCGGCGGTGCGATTGACGCCCGTTTCATCCCGGCAATCATCAAGGGTCTGATGGACCGTATGGAGCAAGGCCCGCTTACCGGCTCATATGCCCGTGATGTCCGGGTATGCATCTATGACGGAAAGATGCATCCGGTTGACTCAAACGAAATCTCTTTCCGCCTTGCAGCCCGCAACGCCTTCTCGGAAGCATTCCGCGCAGCCAATCCAAAGGTGCTTGAGCCTGTCTACGATGTGGAGGTGATGGTTCCATCTGATGTTATGGGTGATGTGATGAGCGACCTGCAGGGACGCCGTGCCATCATCATGGGAATGTCGTCGGAAAATGGTTTTGAGAAAATCTCGGCAAAAGTACCTCTTAAAGAGATGTCGAGCTACTCCACCGCTCTCAGCTCCATCACTGGAGGCCGTTCCTCATTCACGATGCAGTTCTCAAGCTATGAGCTGACTCCCGGCGATGTTCAGGAGAAGTTGCTCAAGGAGTACGCTGAGAAGAACAAGGAAGACTGATTATTCTTACCAGTCAACATAAGTGAAATCCGCAGGCAGCCGAATGAAGGCTGACCTGCGGATTTTTAATTTTGAGGAAAATTGTAGAAATATAGGAGAGCGTATCTTGAACGAATCAGAGATGCTTGATTATGCGGGCAGGATTGCCGCCGACAACAACGTCTGATGGAATATCACGGGTTACCACCGAGCCTGCACCAATGACCACGTTGTCGCCGACCGATACTCCTGGCAGGATGGTGACGCATCCTCCAATCCAAACATTGTCGCCGATTTTTACCGGCTCGGCCCATTCAACCCCGGTGTTTCTTTGCTGAGGATCCAATGGATGACACGCTGTGAAGATGCTGACGTTCGGACCTATGAAAGCGTTGTCTCCGATTTCAACGCGAGCTTCATCAAGGATGGTGAGGTTGAAATTGGCGAAGAAATTTTCCCCGATATGGATATTGCATCCATAATCACACCTGAAAGGCTGGTTGATTGTAAAGTTCTCTCTGTGGCTCCCGAGAAGATTCCTTATGATTGAATGTTGTTTCTCGATTTCGCGCGGATTCAGATTGTTGAACTCCCATAACTTGGCTCTCGTCTCAAGCAGGCCTTCGAGAAATTCGCTGTTGGTGGCTTCATAAATCTCGCCGTTCAGCATTTTGATCCATTCGGGGTGATGTTTCAGAGGTGTCATTGATGCTTTTTGTTATGAAAGTAGCGATGGAGAAGAATTATACCGGCGGTGGTGATGGCCACACTGGCGATTACAATCAACATATCTGCTGTTGATGAGAAATCTGTGCCGATATGGTTAAGCCCGTTGGCATCGCTGGTGTTGGTGCTCTCAGTGTCGAGATATGTGGCGATTACCACGATTGAGTTGTTGAGGACATGCAGAGTGATTGGGAGCCACAATGATTTGCTCCACCATAACAGATAGCCGAAAAACGCCCCTAAAAGCATTCGTGGCACCAACCCGAAGAGTTGGAAATGGAAGGCACTGAATATGAATGCCACGAGCCATATGGTGACATGTATGTTGAGCCGGGTCTGCCCGAGAATCCGCTGGAGTGCCCCACGGAAGAACAGCTCTTCGCTGAAGCCTGCCAATACCCCCACAATCAGAACAGAAACGATAAGTGACGGAATCGAAGCTCCATTCATCAGAATATTGGTGGTCGCTTCGGCACCATCTTCAAGCTGTCTGAAGAATTGCTCCAGGCTTTGGAAAGATTCCGGAAGATGCCAGCTTTTGTTCCATTCGATTATGGCATTCATTGCCGGAATCGAGCAGAGCAGTACGGCGCAAGAGAGTAATGTGGCAGCCAATGAGGGCCATTTGTCTACACAGAGCAGTCGTGCCGGTAGTCTTGTGACAATCATTGCGGTGGCTACTGCCGGAACGATGAAGACAAGCAGGTCCTGGATGACCACTGTGATTTTTATTGCCGCTTCCGGACGGATTATGATTTTCGGAATGAATGGGAGCAATACTCCGGATATCACCAGGCAGAACAGGAACATACACCCGAGCAGCCCCAAAGCTGTCGCTGGACGTTGCAGTCTGAATTGGGTGGCGTTGCTATTCGCCACGGGAGGTTGGTGGGTCATTTGGGTTTGATGTTTGATTAAAAATGCAGGTAAAAATCTTTTACCAAAATGGAATATTCTTCTGTGAATCCCCCCTTGCCATCGTGGATTGATAGGTTGTCAATCCGGCAGGGAGTGGCGGGATGGCCATTCGGTGACAGCTCGGCGAGAATTCTACGAGGCGGCTTTGTCGGAACTGTGGTCACTCTTGTCAGTCGTGAGATATGGAAATGGTTGGCGACAGCCTGGAATTTCAAATCGTCTTCTCTGTCCGCAGGCAAAATCAATGAGAGGCATCCTTGCGATGACAACAACCTGCGTGAGTTCGACAGCAGGGCTTCGAGGGTCAGGGATTGTTCATGCCGGGCCATCTGCCGGTTGTCCTGAGGTGATGACTCTCCGTTGGTGAAGAAGGGGGGATTGCTGACAATCAGGTCATAGCTTTTATCCCCGTCGGGTGTGGGGATTGTTGTGAAATCCCCTTCGCTAAGTCTCAATCGAGAAGACCAGGGGGAATTGCTGAAATTCCCGGAAGCCTCCGACGCGGCTGTCGGGTCTATTTCAATGCCTGTTATGACGGCATCGGGAAAACGTTGTGCCAACATAAGGGCAATCAGACCTGTGCCACAGCCGACATCGAGTATCTTGCGGGGGGTGATGATGCCGGATGACTCACACCCTTCTCCGGGAGCGGTGAAAGCCCATGCGCCCAATAATACCCCGTCAGTGCCAACCTTCATCGCACTCAGATGGTTGGCCACTTCGAATTGCTTGAACCTGAATACTTTCTCTCTGTCGGGATTCCTCATAAACCAGTCCGGATTGGGAAAAGTCGTTTGCAAAGTTAGTCAAAAAAGGCGGAAATTTGTTTTTTACTATGAGTTTTGTTAATTTTGAAAAAATAAAAGGACAATAGATATGATAGTAAACACCGCGAGGTTTGTGGTCAGCAATTCAACGGCGAAGAGCTGTCCCGATGATATGCGTCATGAATTTGCCTTTATCGGGCGTTCGAATGTCGGCAAATCATCGCTAATAAATATGCTCACCAACCATAAAGGATTGGCAATGACATCTTCCACTCCCGGAAAGACATTGCTGATAAACCATTTTCTGGTGAATGACCAGTGGTATCTGGTCGATCTTCCCGGTTATGGGTTCGCCCGTCGAAGCAAGGAGGGGCGTGAGGAAATCGCCCGTATCATCAAGGAATACATCCTTACGCGCCGTCAGATGACCTGCCTGTTTTTGCTGATTGACGGTCGGCATATGCCTCAGAAAATAGATATGGAGTTTATGAGGTGGCTGGGAGAGAATGGCATTCCGTTCTGTATCGTCTTCACGAAGCTCGACAAGATGTCTTCGTCGGCCGCTAAAAAGGTCACCGGCGATTATTGCGCGCAACTGTTGGAGGAATGGGAAGAGCTTCCCCCTGTCTTCAAGAGCAGCTCGGTAGACAAGCGAGGGCGTTCTGAGATTCTTGACTACATAGACCAGCTTCTCAAACTCCCTCTGGAGCTGGAGGAATGAGTGGGGGCTGATGATTTTTGTCATGGGGTGCCGTTAAACATACGGTCGGGTTTGGGTGTTTTATTGAAAAGAACAGAATTTCTAAACACCAAACCTATGGATCTCAACGATATCAAAAATTTGGCATCAAGCGAAAAAATATCAGAACTGACTGACAAAGCATCAGCCTTGAAAAACAAGGTCGAGGATGTAGCCCATACTGTCGCGGAAAAAGCAGAACAGATAGGGGAGAGCATCAATGTCGATTGTGTCAAATCTGTAGCCGGAAAGGTCGGCGAAAAAGCCAAGAAGCTGGCTGATGCCATTGACCATATTCCAGGAGCTTCAACAGGCGTGGCGGATGATGAGAAAGTTGATCCCTGTCTTGTGAAGCAAGAAACAAGAATGCTGAACAACAATCCGCGCAACACCGATATGTGATATCGTTTGCCGATTTATGCCTGACTTGCACAAAAAAGGGGCTGTGTCGTAATAAAGGTTTACGGTGCAGCCTCTGATTTTTAGGCTTTG
>URLF01000109.1 GCA_900548705.1 uncultured Porphyromonadaceae bacterium
TAGAGGTCTCACAGATTACACGGATTACACAGATGCCATCCGGATGGAAATCCACTAACATTCCACCCGGATGGCATCTGTGTAATCCGTGTAATCTGTGAGACCTCTTCTTAAATCTATGAGAAATCCGCGGGGAATCTGCGAAATCCGCGGAATCTGCGTGAGGCCCCGGGGGAGCGTAGCGACCCCGTTACAGGGATTAGTCGCGGAGCTTGTCGGCGAGGTTCCCGGCCAGGTCGGCACCCTTGTCGAGGGTGTTGGCTGTGAAATCCTTTACCTTGTCGAGGATGGAAGCTCCCTTCTCGACGGCCTTGTCTTTCAGGCATGCGGCCTTCTCTGCGGCGGCTTCCTTGAGATCGGCAGCCTTTTCAGCAGCCTGCTCCTTGAGGTCGGCAGCCTTGTCCTTCAAATCGGCGGCTTTGTCCTTGACGGCGGCTTTCGCGGCTTCAGCACTTATCTGTGCGGCGGTCTTCGATACATCGGCGGCAGCCTGGGCTTTCTGTTCGTTGGTCAGTGTCATAGTGGTAGTTGTTAGGTTGTGGTTATTTCATATTTCAAATCTGGAGTATAAACCTCTGGCAGGGGCGGTTGGTTTGCGAATAAATCTTAAAAAATCATCTTTATCGTGGTGATCCTCTTGAAATTCACTACCTTTACAGACCATAACATCATCATATCACAAACATCATCATATCACATTTCATTATGAACAAGAACAGTGTGCTGAAACTCGGAGTGTCGTTTCTGTGTGGTCTTTTGGGCTGTTTCGCGGTCAAGGCTGCCACGACCAAGGTTGTGATTGTCGATGCTGACAGCTCTTCACCGCTGCCCGCCGCGTCAGTGTTCAGCAAAGGTGGCGCGATGCTCGGAATCACCGAGGATGACGGGTCGTTTGACCGCGCGACACCGTCGGATTACCCGCTTACCATACGTTATCTCGGCTATGAGGCCGCTTCCTTTCCCGAAATCTCCGACACGTTACGGCTAAGCCCAGTGTCGCTCCCCCTCTCTGAGGTGGAGGTGACCGACAACATGGCGGGGATACATCTTGTCTGCTATATCCGCACCTTCGTTTCCGATCTGGTCGAAGGGGACACGGTGACTATCTTCAGCGAGAGGATGGTCGACTATCTCCTCCCGCTGAGGAAGTCCAAGGGGTTCAAGAAGATGGAATCCCCCCGGCAACTGAGATACCGGTTCAGCTCCCGGTTCAAATGCAAGGATGGCACCGACAGCGTGAGCCGCAAAATCCGGGAGTCGGACTACGCGTGGGTTCTGCCGGGACATCTTTACGATTCGATGGATGTGCTGGAAGAGCCGGAATCCCTCCAGGATGTATCCTACGGAGAAGACTCTGTAAAACTCAGCAAGTATGTGCAGCGGGTCTTCAAGGGTGGCGGTAACCTTACCTTTAACAACGACCCTCTCCGTGACCATAAAGACCATGTCTGGTCGCCGAACATGCTGAAACTTCTGGGAATGACAATCGACATCTATGAGATGGAGATAAACGACACATATCCCATCAATCCCTCCGGAAAATACCGCATATATGACCTTGCCATGCGGAGCGTCGCATTTGGCGGGAAAGCCAAAGGAAAGATGCTGAAATGGGTATTGGGGACCTCCGAACCATTCGACATCTATTCCCTGATGGAGATTTACCCCGTTGACTGCACCTTCATCACCCCCGAGGAGAGCCAGGAGCTGAAAAAGACCGCCCCCGAAATCGAATGGCGCATCCCCGAGATAGTCCCTCCCCTCGATGCCGCTACCCTCGATATGGTTTCCCGCTGCGACTCCCTCCCCACCAAGTAATCCCCCTCACCCAACCCCATCCCAAGATTCCCAAAGTTCCCATAATTCCCATCCCTCCCAATCTTCCCAAAAATTCCCGGGATTCCCCCAAATCCCCCATAATTCCCAGGTATGATTCTCCACGATATCCCCCCGTGATTCCTTCGGAATCGTGGGGCGATACGCGGCCGATAGATAATCCAAATAGGGTTGCAAATAATCCAAAATAGGGTTAGTAGATAATTTAAATAGGTTGATAGATGATTCCAAATAAGGGATTATAGATAATGCAAAGATGGCCATCCGGCGAAAATCCGGATGGCCATCTTTTTTGGGGTTATAGGGAGCTTTACTCCTTGGGGGTGAGGAGCAATTTCCTCGGCTGATTAGCGGAGATAAAGCTTAGTGGTGTTGACGATGTAGAAGCCGGGAGCGAAGTCGGTCAGCACGTTAGTGCCTTCGGAGACTTCACGCACGAGGGAACGGCCATCGATGGAGGTAACAGTCACTGTGCCTGCCACGGGAGCCTCAACGATGATTGAACCGCCACGGGTGTAAATCTTCATGCCGGGAGCTGCTGTCACATCTGCGACACCTGAATGCACGAAACCGTTCTGATTGTAGATTCCGTAGTTCTGGGCGGTGAAGTCGCTTGTCTGTGTGCCGCTGCCGTTGTTGAAGATGATCTTCGGCTTGACAAGGTTGTCGGTGGTGGTGAAAGATACCTTGTAGAGGTCACCTTCGCGGGTAGCCTCTGTTCCGGGCCATCCGCCGAGGTAGGTCTTGTCGCCGTTGCCGGCATCCCAGAAGTATGCGTAAACCTTGGACCAGTTGGCAGTGGAGTTATCGAAATAGTAGACATAAGTGTTGGGGTCTCCTACCGGGGGCTGGGGGTCATCGGGAATCTCACCTGCGCCTTCGATGGTCTTCACATAGCCGTTGAGGGTATAGTAACCGCCGTTGACAAACTTGAAGCCGTTCTTGTCAGACTGGTTGTTACCGGTGTTGCTGAAGATAATCTTCGAGCCGTCGGCAATCTTGCCGGTGCCGGTGTATGTCCATTTGTAGACATTGTTGCCAAGGTAGGTCATGTTCTGGCCGGGCCATGTGCCACCGGTGTAGTTGGTGTTATCGTCCCAGATCCATACGGTGGCGGGGTTCCATGTGTCATGCTCGAAGAAGATAGCCTGCTCACCCTCGGCCATGGCAGGTTCGGTGACAACTTCGGGTTCCTCGCGGTCGCCGCCGACATTGCCGCCTCCGCCAGGTTTTTCGGTCCAGGTCTCATCGGGCATTGTCTCGTCGGGCCACTCGGTCCACTGGCCTTCGACGGGCTCGGAGCCGTAGAGGTATTTGCCGTCAACGCCCACCTTGCCGGGAGCCTTGGTCTTGTCGGTGTCGAGGACATAGACGCGGAGGTTACCCTTGCCTGAGCAGGAAGCGGTCAGGGTGCCGTCGGTGACATTCTTCACATCGCCGGTGATGGCGTCCACGTAACGTCCGTTGAGCACACCGGTGAAGGTGGCGTCACCGCTGATGGTTACCAGAACGTAGGAGTCGGTGTTGGCGTTGGTGAAGCGGCGCTTGAAAGCCATCTTGCCGGAGCAGCCTTCGTTGCTGTACTGACCTTTGCGGAGGGCGGGGACAGCCGCACGAATCTTGTTGAGACGCTGGATGTGGAGGGCCAGGGGGTAGGAGAGGGTGGAGGCAATGTTGCCGGTCGCGCCGTTGTATTCTGCGAAGTCGGTGACGTTGACGTTACCCTCGATATAACCGCCGAAGTAAGCGCGGCCTGATTCCTTGAGGGCGATTACCGCACCCTTGTCGATGTCTTTTCCTTTCTGGAACTCAACCTCCGAACCGTAGTAGATACAGGGGATTCCACGGAAGGTGAACATCAGGGAGAGGTTCTCGGCCCAGGTGTCCTGTGTGCCGGTGAAACGGTAGTTGCTGTCGGGAGCGTAGTCGTGTGAGTCTACATATACCACATTGTAGGTGGCGTCGTTGTAGAGCCAGTCCTGGCTGCGCACACCGTAGGCTCCGGTGGCCGAGTTGAAGTTCCAGTGCATGGCGAAGTCGATGACATTCAGGCCAGAAGCATCGGAGTAGTCGGGGGTGTGGTATTCGTTGCCGTTGAGCTTGGCGTTGTCGCTGCGACGGAGGATGGCGTCTGCATGGCCCTTGTCATCGGCTGCCGACTGGTGGACGGACTCCCAGTTGGTATGGCCCGAAACGGTGAAGAAATCCTGAGAGCCTTCGGTCTCGGTGGGGATGGCCACCACGTTGTCCCATGAAGCGGCGTTCATGTCCCAGTCGTAATTCTTGTTCTCCTTCCAGGTGTAGTAGCAGGGGGAGCAGTTGTAGTTGTCGCCACGGTAGATTACCTCCATGGAGCGGGCGCAGACCTCGCCGTACATGAAGAAGGGGGTGTTGCCACGCTTTGCCTTTGCCTCGGGGCTTTCAGCGGCGGCGTGGAGCTGGGGAATGAACATCTTGTTGAAGGCCAGACGTGGAATATGGCCGGCGGTGTCGATACGGAAACCGTCGACACCCATCTTGATGAAGCGGGAGTAACATTCCACCAGGTAATTGGTCACGCGGGGGTTCTCGGTGTTGAGGTCAACGCAGTCACCTGCAATCTGTCCCCACCAGCGGGAGGGGTCGTCCCAGTCAAACCAAGCCTTGTGGTGGTAGAGGTTGTGGACATCCTTGTTGGTGAAGTCGGAGTTCTTCATCAGCGCCAGGCGGGAGCCATACTGGTCTTTTGCCGGGAGCGAGAGGTAGTTGTCGGGAAGAAGTCCGCCGTTGCTGACGGTGAGGGGCTTCATCGAGGCGTTGATGTCAGCGAGGTTCTTGGTATAGTCCTTCTCGAACATCGGGCAGAGGTTGGTCTCGCCGAAGTTGCCGGTATGCTGGAGCACGATGTCGAGGATGAGCTTCATTCCGCGCTTGTGGACCTCGTCGATGAGTTCCTGGAAGGCGACATCGGCATCGGCCGCGGTGGCGTCTTTCGACACATAGCGGTGGTCAACTTTTGAAAAGTCCATCGCGTGGTATCCGTGGTAATCAAGACCGGAGGCGTTCTCCACGACGGGAGTGATCCATACGGCGGTGAATCCCAAGGCCTTGATGTAATCAAGTTTCTGGATGAGTCCTTTGAAGTCGCCTCGCCATTCGGGGTCATTGATGTTCTTGACACCGTCCCAGCAATAGACGTTGTTGTCGGGATCGCCGTCATAGAAACGTGTTGTCATGGCGAAATAGATGGTCTCGTCGCGGAAGTCGTCGCGCGAACCGACGAAAGTGGCCGCGGAGGCCGTCGCTGCTGTCAGACCCATCAGGCCACCAAGCAGGTACCGGTTCATATTTTTCATGATAGTCGGTAAAAAATGAAAAATGATGGTTGAAAGATAATGAATGTAATAGTAAGAATAAAGCTGGTATTAGTTAGCCGCTGCAAAGGTATGCATTTTCCCTTGAACGGGCAAACGAATCAAATTTTAACTGGTGAACATTGTCAGAATGGGCTGAAACGGATTGGCAGCGCGGTCTGTTCCCCGGTGAAGGGATTCTGGCGGCGGCTGTCGTAGGCGAGCCGTCCGTTGACCCATGTCTGTTCGACTTTGAAGTTCACTGTCTGGCCTGCGTAAGGTGTCCAGCCACAAGAGCTTATGACATCATCATTGCTGATGGTGTGGTCAACGTCGGGGTCGATTATCACCAGGTCGGCCCAGTAGTGGAGCCTGATGAATCCCCGGCGGTCGACGTTGTAGAGCAGGGCAGGGTTGTTACACATCTTCTCGACTACCTTCTCATAGGTGAAGTAGCCTTTGCGGGCCAGTTGCAGGATGAGGGGTAATGAGAACTGCACGGAGGGCATCCCCGAGGCGGCTGTGAGGGCGTCGCCTTGCTTCTGGGCGAGCAGATGGGGGGCATGGTCTGTGGCTATGACATCGATACGGCTGTCATTTATCGCCCGCAGCAGCTCCTTGCGGTCTGCCGCGGTTTTAATCGCAGGGTTGCATTTGGTCAGTCCGCCGGTGGTCTCGACGGAGGTATGGTCAAACAGCAGGTAGTGGGGGCATGTCTCGGCCGTTATCCTCTTGTTGGACAAGGGTGCTGGCGCGAGAAATGCCAGTTCGTCAGCAGTGGTGACATGGAGCAGGTGGAGCCGGGCGTTGGTCTTGCGGGCCAGCTGTATGGCGTGGTCGGTGGCCTCCACGCAAGCCTCTCGGGAGCGCACCATATGGTGGAGCCCGACCGGGATTCCGGCGGGATATTCCTTTCTCAGGGCTTCGCGCGCCGCGGCGATTATCCGCTCGCTCTCGGCGTGGCAGGCGATGACCCCTTTGAATGAGCGGAATAGGGCACTGATGGTGTCATCGTCGTCGACCAGCATGTTGCCTGTCGAGGAGCCGAGGAAGAGCTTCACACCCGGTATGCGGGTGGGGTCGGCTCCGAGTATCTGGTCGAGGTTGTTGTTGGTGGCCCCCAGGAAGAAGGCGTAGTTGGCTGCCGAGACCCCGGCTGCGCGGCGTGTCTTCTCCTCCCAGGCCTCCAGGGTGGTGGTGGCCGGGTTGGTGTTGGGCATATCGAAGAATGAGGTGACACCTCCGGCGATTGCCGCGCGGCTTTCCGTCTCCAGGTCACCCTTTTCAGTCAGGCCCGGGTCACGGAAATGGACATGCCCGTCGATTACTCCGGGAAACACCATCTTCCCCTCGCAGTCTACGATGTCGTAGGCCTCGCGGTCTACGGTGCGCAGGTCTATGCGGCCATTGTCGACACGCTGTATCATGCCGCCTGACACGACGATACTGCCGATGAATCGGAATCCATCGTTGAATATCAGTCCGTTGGCGAATAATGTCGGTTTCATGGCAGAGGAAGCGGATTGGATTATCCCTGACGGGAAGCCGTTACGGGCGGCTGGGGATATTTGCGTGACCAGGAGGAGACTTTCAGCTTTATCACTCCGAAGAATGCCTCGCTGAAGATGCCTGACGACATCTTGCTCGTCCCGAGGACGCGGTTGACGAATACTATGGGGACTTCACCGACCTTGAATCCGCATTTGGAGGCGGTGAATTTCATCTCTATCTGGAAGGCGTAGCCTTTGAACCGGATTTTGTCAAGCTCCATTGTCTCCAGCACCTCGCGGCGGTAGCAGCAGAAGCCTGCAGTGGTGTCGGCCACTTTCAGGCCGGTTACCGCCCTGACATACTTGGAGGCGAAGTAGCTCATCAGCACACGCCCCAT
>URLF01000110.1 GCA_900548705.1 uncultured Porphyromonadaceae bacterium
ATGTTTTACAGCAGGTTAGAAAAAGAGGCTGCGCCTATTTTGACACAGCCCCTTTCAGTTTTGGGGGAGGATTGGGCGTTAGGGGCGAGTGTGGGATTAGGTGGATGGGGGATTAGGCGAGTTGGGGATTAGAGGAGTAGGGTCGCGTCTCCGTAGGAGAGGAAGCGGAAGGAGTGGGAGAGGGCGTAATCGTAGAGGGGACGCCAGTCTTGGCCGGTGAAGGCTGAGACGAGCAGCAGGAGGGTGGATTTGGGCTGGTGGAAGTTGGTGATTATTCCTTTGACAAGGCGGTATTCGTAACCGGGGGCGATGATGATGCGGGTGGAGGCGATAAGTGTGGTCTGGTTGTTTTGCTCAAGGTGAGTGATTATGGCATCGAGAGCTTCAGCAGGGGTAGGCAGTCCGTGGTCGGTCTCGTTTTCAAGGGTCTCGTAGGGAATCCATTGGGGGACTTCCCCTTCCCATTTGCCAGCTCTTGTCAGTCGTCCGATATGATAAAGCGATTCGAGTGTGCGGACGGATGTGGTGCCTACGGCGACAATGCGATGGGTGTTTTGCCTGAGTGACTCGCGGATTTCCTTGAGCAGGTCGATGGAGACGGCTATGAACTCGGCGTGCATAGGATGTTCGCCGATAGTTTCGGATTTCACCGGCTGGAATGTCCCTGCCCCGACATGTAGGGTAAGTTCGCGTCGGGGGATGCCTCTCTGACTTATTTCGTCAAGCACTCGGTCTGTAAAATGCAGACCGGCGGTAGGAGCCGCTACGGAGCCTTCTACGCGCGAGTAGACGGTCTGGTAGTCTTGTGTATCGGAATTCTCCGTGGCGCGGTTAAGATAGGGCGGAATCGGTATTTCCCCGACCGCTGATATTATCTGTGAGAATGTGACGGCGGGGTTGTCCCATGTGAAGCCTACGACTGATGCGTTGCCTGATTTCGACAGTCGTGTCGCCGATACTGTGAGATGCTCCGTGCCCACTTCGACTTCCATTAACAGTGTCCCCTCTTTCCATCTTTTCGAATTGCCGACGAAGCATGTCCATGAACATTCGCGTGTGGAGGCGAAGCTTTGGGCATAGTCAGTCGGAGTTACCGGTTCAAGACAGAAAATCTCTATCAGTGCTCCTTCCTGATGGGGTGTGGACGATGCCTTGCGGAAACGCAGGCGAGCGTTGATGACCTTGGTGTTGTTGTATATCAACATCGAATCCTCAGGCAGCAGGGATGGAAGCTCAGTGAAGACATGCTCGGAAATCTCTCCGTCATGACGGCGTACCAGCAGTTTGCATGCGTCTCTCGGTTCGATGGGATGACGGGCAATCATCGCGTCGGGTAGAGGATAGTCGAAATCCTCTATCCTCAGGTCGGCGGGAGAAGCGGCGGGATGGTTGTTTATATCGGTATTGAGGTCGGATTCTAATCTCATAAGTCAATGTTTTATAGCACAAAATTACGGAATTATTCCCTGTAATGATAGAGTTCTCGAAAAAATTATCTATTTTTGTAATCAAACCCAACCCTTGACTAACGTGATAAATGTAGGAATAATCGGCGGGGAGACAGAAGCCGCCGGCGAGCTAATTAGAATACTTCTCAATCATCCTGATGTTATACTCCGCGCTGTCTGTTCACCCGCTCACGCGGGTCAACGGCTTGATGTATATCATCGCGGACTGACCGGCGACACTGACCTCTGCTTTGTCAAGAATCTCGACCCGTCCAAACTCAATTGCGTCTTTCTTGTCGGAGAGTCCTGGCAGGCGGAAGAGTTTATGGCGACTGTGGCCGATGCTCCGCTTCATCGTAATGATGCCGAGGAGGAGGATGGGGAGGAACTGTTGAGAATCATAGATATGACCGGAAGTTTCCTCCACGAGGAAAACGGTATGGTCTACGGTTTCCCCGAATATCATCGCAAGGCTCTTGTAAGAGGAGCACTCCGCGCCTCCATACCATCGGCAATCGCCAACGGTGTGGAGCTGGCATTGTTCCCCCTCGCCAAGAACCATATGCTCGGAGGTGCGGTGCAGGCCACGGTCAGCATCTCGCGCAATGCCGCAATTGCTACGTCTGCTAACCCCGATATGGAATTTGAGCCGCAGGTGTATGACATGGCTGTTTCACAGCTGTCGACCCGCCTTGATCCTATCGCACCGGTGGCCAACCGGCCCGACACCGAACGTGCCGCCGATGAAATCCGTGAGGAAATCAAGAGAATCGACCCCTCATTCAGCGGTTCGATCAAGCTGAGCATGGCGGCCGGACGTGGCCATCTGCGGGGTATGACCGTGATTGCCGACATCCCCTGTGGGGCAAATGTGGAGGAGGTCAAGCGGATGTATGAAGAGGCTTACTGCGACCATGCCTTCACCTTCCTGGTTGACCGCGATCCGGAGGCCGCGGATGTCTCCAACACCAACAAATGTCTCCTGAGCATCAATCAGCTTGATGGAGCCGCAGCTCCGTCTGCAGTTCCCGGAATAAGAATAAAGGGGGTGCTTGATGATTTCGTGAAGGGAAGCGCGGGGACAGCCGTTCATTGTATGAACCTCCTTTTCGGTCTCTCCGAGCGCACAGGCCTTGCACTGAAAGCCTCGGTGGTCTGACCCAAGAATATTTCCTGACATCCAATAACGACAACGCCCGGGCGATTTCACCCGGGCGTTGTTGTTATTGAAGGTGACCATCCGGAATGTCCGGAAGGGGTCACGAAATCATCAGTTGTCCTTTTTCTTTATGTAGCCGTAACCATAACCATAGCCGTAGCCATATCTCGATGACAGCGGGCCGAGATGAGACTGGTCGGTACCGTTGAGAATAATCGCGATGTTATGGTAACGCTGGTTGTCATACAGCTCCTGGATGCGGGGAAGCATCTCGCGTTCGAGCAGTCCGGCACGGATGACGAAGATGGTCATATCGGTGTGGCGGTTGATAATCTTCGCGTCGGCCACAACCTCGATGGGAGGACAATCGAGCAGGACATAGTCATACTCGGCGCGCAGCTTGTCGAGGAGCGATTTCAGGCGGGGGGAATAGAGAAGCTCGGCGGGGTTGGGGGGAATGGCACCCACGGGAAGGATGTCCACGAAATGATCCTTGTGGGGCTGTTTCGGGTCGATACGCTTTGGCGGCTCGACAGGTCGGTGAACCATAATCTGGTCGATTGTGGCATGACCGGAAAGGTAAGCCGACACGCCGACAGCGGGATTCTGGACGAACGACGACAGCGATGCCTTGCGCAGGTCGAGGTCGACGATTACAACCCTCTTGTCCTTGATGGCCAGCACAGTCGCGAGGTTCATGGTGATGAAAGTCTTACCGGAACCGGGATTGGCGGAGGTAATCATGAGGGTGTGCGCTCCGGTGGTCTCCGCGTCGGTCATAAGCTCCAGGTTGGTGCGGATGACGCGGAACGCCTCGTTGATAGTGTTGCCCGACCCCTTCCTTACCATCACAACTCGGCGGTCTTTCTCATCCTCGTGTGCCTTGCGCAGACGCTGCAAACCTTTGCGCTTGTGGTAGCCCAGGGGAATCTCGCCGATGAAAGGCACAGAAAGACGCTCAAGATCGCGGCGACCGCGTACCTTGGTGTTGAATGCTTCCAACAGGTAAATGGCTCCGGTCGGAATCAGCAGCCCAACCAGCACAGCCACCATCATGATCGAACGGGGATTGGGAGCGACGGGGGCGTTGCTTCCGGTCGGGGGGGTGATGACGCGGGTGTTGTAGGCGGTGAATGCCTGTGACAGCTCATTCTCCTCACGCTTCTGGAGCAGATAGAGATAGAGGCTCTCCTTCACCTTCTGCTGACGCTCAACGCTCAGCAGGTAACGGGCCTGGGTCGGATTGGCCTGCAGACGGGATGAAGCCATGGCCTCATTGGTCTGGGCGGCACGAATCTGGGAGTTGAGAGTCACGATGTAGTTGTCAATCGACTGGAGGATCGCCTGACGGATACCGTCGAGCTGGTTGTCCATATTGATGACAAGAGGGTTGGATGTCGAAGAGTTCTCAACGAGGTTATTGCGCTGGAGCAACTGGGTGTTGTAGTCTGAAATCTGCTTCTCGATGTTCAGGTTCTCCAGGCCGGAGTTGGCGGGGAGGACATTGAAGGAGTTGGCGGAGTTGGCCAGATAGTTGCGGATATAACGGGCCATGCCAAGACGGTTGTTGAGCTGCAGCACCTCATCGGTAGCCTGTGAGGCACGGGCGAAATAAGCCTGCGCGGCAGCATCAACGTCGGGCACCATATGGGTCGACTTGAATGAGGAAATCTCGGAGTCCACGCCACCCAGTTCCTGCTCGATGACGGCGAGACGCTCCTTGATGAATTCCGAGGTGGACACAGCGATACGGTTCTTGTCGCGAACCCAGTTCTCGTTGTAGACCTCGATGACGGTGTTGAGAATATCCTCCGCACGGTCAATGGAGACATCCTTGTAAGTGAGGGAAATCACTGAAGACCAGTCTTCGGGAATCTCGGCCTTCAGGGCATTGGAGCAGGCGAGAGCCTTGCCGCTCACTGAACCACGGCTGACATCGATTGTCAAAGGCTCGGAGATAGTGCCGCGATAAGCCGCATTGGGGGCGAACACCATATTGCCCGCAGGGGTCTTCACTGTGTCGAGCTTGTGGAAATCCTTGATTACTACAGGCTTGTAGACTACCGGATTGCCGTCGGCATCAGTCTTGCCGAGGTTGAAATCCGACAGTTCCATCTTCCCGTCAGGATAAAGTGTAGCCTTGAGCGACACATTGTCATTATCCTCGACATCGGGGAATTTGAGGGTGACAGGGAGATTGGAACCATAGAGTTGCTGGGGATAGAACATCCCGGGAACAGTATAGTTGACGTTAAGGCCGAGACGCTTCACCACCTCATACATCACCGTCGGGGATGTGATGGAAATAATCTCGTTTGCGATATTGGTGTTGGCCTGGAGGAAGCCCATTCCCGAGAAGGATGAGCCGACATCGCCCCCGGAAGTACCCCCCAGACGGTCATCCTTAATCATCAGCAACGCGTTACGCTGATAGACCTTGGGGGTCTTGAGAATCTGGTAGAATGCGAACCCACAGCAGATGAACAGCGACAGCACGAACCAGTACCATCTTGACAGACACATCCACAGGAGGTCTTTTATGTTTATGCCCTGTTCGATTTCAGGGGCATTGTTATCGTTCTCTTGCACGACTGGAAATTGTTAAGTTTTAGATTGTCAACTGACTGGATATTTCATAAAGGTCAAGTCAAGCCTCAGGGCTTACCAGTTCTTGATAAGCAGCAGGACTGTTGTCGCGAAAGACGCGATTGAAATCCAGAACGAGGGGGTGAAGACCGAGTTGCCGTTGGCTGTTGTCTGGCGTTTGCGGACATCGGTAGGCTCCACATATATCACATCGTTCTGCTGCAGGTAATAGACAGGTGAGTTCAAGGTGGCGTTCGCGTCGGTCAGGTCGACAGTGTGGGCCACCTGACGGCCATCCTCCATACGGAGGACAATCACATTGGCACGCTTTCCCTGGATTGTAAGGTCGCCAGCCCCGGCGATAGCATCGAGGATAGTGAACCGGTCACGGTCGATGGCCACTTTGCCGGGCCTGCTGACTTCACCCAGCACATTTACCGAGCGATTGAGGAAGTCTACGACTACTGTCGGGTCTTTCATGAGGTTACGCTGAAGAAGCTCACGCTTGACATACTCTGCCACCTCGTTGCGTTTCATTCCGCCGATGTGGAGAGTGCCGAGGACGGGGAACTCGATGTCGCCGTAAGCATCCACGGTGTAAGTGGCCACCTGGCCAGAGCTTGACGCGGTGGTTGTGGTTGTCTGGCCGATACGGTTGGAGGTGATGGGGAGGTTGAACAGCAACGCGAGCTGCGGGTCTTTCGAGTGTACCGTGATTGACAGACGGTCATCAGGAGTGACCACAAGTTCCTTGGGTGCGGACACCTCGCGGCGCGCCCCGTCACTCAAATCCTGGAAATAGGTTATGTCTTTAGGTGTGTGACAGGAGGTTAGTCCGAGCAGCATGGCTCCGACAACCCCCAGCGATTTAAAAAACGATTTGCAGGAAAGCATGATTTATGTTGAATTATTTTTAACGAAAGATTGGTAAATCAGAAGAGGGGAAATATGGGGGTCAATCATACCCGTGGGTGATACCTTCCCTGACCTGACGGGCGCGAATCGCCTTGGTCAGGAAATAGTTGCCGACAATCCATGCGGCCAGGTCAATGAGGACGATGACAAAAGTCGACACCGCCGGGGAAATGAGCAGGTCAAGGCCGATTACACCAGCCGACATCGCCAGGATGGTGATCATGGCCGGACGCTGCGGGAATCCCAAAGCAAGCAATTTATGGTGGATATGGACCCTGTCAGGGAGGAATGGTGAGTTGCCACGAATCACACGGTGGACAAACACCCTTATAACATCGAGACAAGGGATGGCGAGAGGCGCGAAAGCTATCACCAGCACATCGGCCGCGAACACCACTCCGTTGTTGATTCCGGTGAGTTGCAGAGCGAGGAAACTGAGAACGAGACCCGTGGTCAGCGAACCGGTGTCTCCCATGAATATCTTCTTGCCCCTGGCCGGGTCGCCGAACACATTATAATAAAAGAAGGGGACGAGTGTGCCCAGCGTGGCGAACGAAATCATACTGTAGACCCACTGGCTTGAAGCCAGGAAAAAGAATCCATAGAAAATCATAGCGATCCCGCTCAGCCCCGACGCAAGACCGTCGATGCCGTCAATGAGATTGATGGCGTTGGTGATGAAAACAACCAGGAAGACCGTCAGCCCCCATGAGATAATCGCCGGGAGTTCATAGATTCCGAGCATTCCGTTAAGGGAGTCAATCCTGACACCGGCAGCTGCCAGCATCAGCGCGGCGAGAATCTGGGCACAGAACTTGGCCCTGTATTTCACCCCTATCAGGTCATCGGCGATACCTACAAGATACATCATCATCAAGGCGCATAACCCGAAGCATAACGGCTTTAC
>URLF01000111.1 GCA_900548705.1 uncultured Porphyromonadaceae bacterium
CCTGGGCCTGCTGCCATACCTGGTATGCGCTCTGGATGATCTGGGAGCGTGTCCCGGCGTCCACCTTCTGGTCGACAGCCTGTGCGGCCGTCTCCATGGCGCGGGCCTGCTGGAGCTTCGCCTCGGCGAGGGAGGAATGGATATGGACGAGGGTGTCACCTTTGTGGACCATGTCACCCTCATGGACATAAAACTCTACGACACGGCCGGGAAGCTTGCCCGACACCCTGACGGATGTCGCCTCAGCCTGCCCCTGTAAAATCTCGGCCGGTTTGTTGATGAACAGGAACCCTATGATGGCGAGGGCCGCTACCACGAACACTACCCCTCCCAGGGCGACGATAAGTTTCCGGTTCTCTTTTTTCTCTTCGTTGGACTGCATGGCAAATCAATATTGAGAATTGAAAAATTCAGGATTAACAAATTCAGGCACGTGTCAATATTCCAGACGGCCCAGCACCTTCGACAGGTAGACATCGCAGAGCTGGACATCCACCTTGGCGTCGATTTTCTCGGAGTTGGCCTTGAGCCACGCCGTCTGGGCGGTCATGACATCGGTCGCGGTCATCACCCCCTCATGGAAACCGAGGGTGGCGCTGCGCAGGTTCTCCTGGGCCTTTTCGAGGTTGGTGCAGGTCATGTTGTAGGTCTTGATTGACTCCTGGGCCTTGAAGGCGGCCTGGCTTACCTGCAGGTCTACCATCTCGCGGGCGTTCTGGAGCTGGAGCTGCGATACCACGGCGTTGCTCCTGGCCGCCTTGTAGCCGTAATAGTTGCCACCCCAGTGCCAGATGGGGATGGTCACCATCACCCCGACCGAGAATGCCCCGTCGAAACGCTTCTTGAACCCGTCGAACATGTTGGGGTTGGAGAATGAGTATGCTCCGATGAGCGCCACATTGGGAAGCATCGCGGCGCGGGCCACATTGGCCTCCTGCTCCGCCACCTTCCCTGCCAGCCCCAGGGCTGTCAGGTCATGGCGGGCGGCGTAGACCGTCTCCATGTCGTAGCTGTTGGCGATTTCGGCGTGGGGGTCGATTTCGAGGCTTCCCTCATCCTCGACCTGCATCTGGGAGTTGACCGGCAGGCCGCATACCTGCGCCAGGGCCATACGGCTCAGGCTCAAACCGTTCTCGACCTTGGTGAGGTCAACGTTGGCCTGGTTGAGCTTCACCTCCACGCTGAGGAGGTCGCTGCGGGTGGCCACCCCCTGCTCCACCATCCTCTGCACATCTAGGCGCAGCGTGTCGAGCAGGTTGACGTAGCTCTTGGCAAGCTCATGCTTGGCTTTGAGCGCGACCACCGTCCAGTATGCCCCGTCGACGGCGTAGACCACATTCTGCGCCTCGCTGGCGTAGAGCTGGTCGGCGATGTCCGAGGCAAGTCCAGCGATTTTGTTCATCGCAACGATTTTGCCACCCATAAAGATGGGCTGGGTCAGCGTCACCGCTCCGAAGAAGACGTTGTGGATGTCAAACTCCATCGCCTCTTTCGGAATCAGCGCCACATCCTGGGGGACATACTGGCCGTCGGGCCCTTTTATCGGCTCCCCGGTGTATGGGTTCTTGACGAGGTTGAACTGATAGCTCTGGCTCTGGAGGTCGAACGACTTCACCGGCAACAGCTGGTCGGAGTCGAAAATCGAAATCTCCTTTTGATTGTAGAGATACCCTCCCGCGAAATCGATTCCGGGAAGATACGCCGCGAAGGCCTGCTTTTTCTGATAGCCAGCCTTGCGCTGCTGCTCGCGTTTTACCATCAGCTCCTTGTTGTTGCGCAGGGCGAGAGCCCGGCAACTGTCAAGCGAGTATGTGTCGGCGGAAGCCGTCAGGGCTGTCCCGCAGACAACCACGGCTGAAAGAGCCAAAGACAACAGGCGGCTCGTCAGGCCGGGATATTTTCTGGGTGAAAATCTCAACATAACCATGCTACAAAATTACATATTTCAGGAAGTCATGTCCAATGGCAAATCCGCAAATGGGGAGAAATGGGTTAAAAATACACCAATTTCTCCAAAAGCTGTTAAGTATGCCATTGGTTTACCGCTCGTTGTATTAACAACACTTAATGTGAAAGGGTTGTCGCCGAGGTAAAAAATGAGACGAAATGTTTGGCGGAAGGAAAAAAAGTCGTACCTTTGCAGCCGGGTAAGTCCTACACGACCAGCTCCCCCCGAACTCCGTCAGGTCTTGATCGAAGCAGCGGTAGGGGGTCGTAGCGGTGCGATGTAGTCAGCTTACCCTTTTTTTGTATCCATACGGGAGCTACCGCCCTGAGAGCTATACTTCTCTAAGGGGCTATCTGGGTCAGCGGATTTTGCCGGTGGGCGGGGGGATGTCCTCCTCGCTTCTATGGGGGTTATCTCCCCCTCGCTTCGCTCGGGCACCGGACAGCCGGGCGTTTCCCCGCGTTTCGGGCCGTATCCGGCGCGTTTCGGGGGAGGAGGGGGCCTCTATGACTGTCCGGTGCCCGAGCGAAGCGAGGGGTGATTGACCGGTTGGGGGGTGATTGACCGGTTATAAATCGGTTATAGATAGGGGAGGCTCAGGTGCCTGACGAGAGGGTCAGCGAGCGGGTGTCGCCAAGGTGGCGGAGATCCTGGAACATGGGGAGGTAGTTGCGGTGGGTCGGGGCGAGGACGACGAAATTCAGCTCCGTCAGGTTTTGCTCGTAGTCATAGTTGATGTAGAAGGTCGAGAGATGGACCGAATGGCTGGCGAAGACCTCGCGGTAGGGGGTGATGTCCGTGACGATGCCGTGGACGACCATCTTCACCACCCGGTTCTCCTGGCCCAGGCGCGCCCGGTTTTCGTAGACCTGGAAAGCTATGAGGGTCAGCAATATCATCGCCGTGGCGATTATCGAGCAGAGATACATCCCGACCCCGACGGCCATGCCTATCGTGGCGGTCATCCAGATTCCGGCGGCGGTGGTCAGCCCCCTGACCGAGCCTTTCATATGAATCATGGCTCCCGCGCCGAGGAAACCGATACCGGTGATTACCTGGGCGGCTATACGTCCCGGGTCGCCGTTTTTCAGCCCCAGGTAGACCTGCGGCACATAAATCGACAGCAGCATGGCCATGCAGGCCCCCATCGAAATCAGGGCGAAGGTTCTGACCCCGGCTATCTGTCCCTTGCGTTTGCGCTCCAGGCCGACAAGCACCCCGAGAATCATCGACAGCAGCAGTTTGAACACCGCCCCGGTGAGGTTGACCTCCGGGGAATTGATTTCAGCGAGCAGTGATGAGAATATCTGTTCCATAGAGAGCAAATTTACTGATTTTTTCACTGGGTCGAACACCCCCGGAGGGATTTTTGTTGGGATAAATGAGAATTTTCACCTCCGCCGGGGGAAATTATGACATTGTTTTTGTAATTTTGCCCCCGCGTTTTGTGCCGTCGCGCCGCGTCGGCCACCTTGTTATATAAAACCGGAATAGAAGCAAACTTCATACAACCCCTGCCATATGTCGAAGAATCTTGTGATTGTCGAGTCACCCGCAAAAGCGAAGACCATCGGGAAATTCCTCGGGCCTGACTTCAAGGTGATGTCGAGCTACGGACATATCCGCGATTTGAAAAAGAAGAATTTCAGCATCGATGTCGACAACGGCTTCGAGCCTGTCTATGAGATTCCCGACGACAAGAAGGCACTCGTGGCGGAGCTGAAGAAGAGCGCAAAGGAGGCGGAGACCGTATGGCTCGCTTCCGATGAGGACCGCGAGGGGGAGGCCATCGCCTGGCACCTGTTCGAGGTGTTGAAGCTAAAGCCCGGCAACACCCGCCGCATCGTTTTCCACGAAATCACAAAGAACGCCATACTCCACGCCATCGAGCACCCCCGCGACATCGACCTCAACCTGGTCGACGCCCAGCAGGCGCGTCGCGTGCTCGACCGCATCGTCGGTTTCGAGCTGTCGCCGGTGCTGTGGAAGAAAATCAAGCCCGCCCTCTCGGCCGGACGAGTCCAGTCGGTGGCCGTCAGGCTGATCATGGAGCGCGAGAATGAAATCAAGGGGTTCACACCTGAGGAATACTTCCGCGTGGTGGCAAGCTTCTGTCTCCCCGACGGTGAGACTGTCTCCGGCACCCTCGCCTCGCGTCTCGGCTCGGCCAAGGAGGCTGAGGAGATGCTCACCCGCGCCGCCGGTGACACCTTCGAGGTGACTGCCGTCAACGTCCATCCCGTCAAGAAAGCCCCCGCGCCCCCATTCACCACCTCCACCCTCCAGCAGGAGGCCGCCCGCAAGCTCGGCTTCACCGTCTCCCAGACTATGATGATTGCCCAGAAGCTCTACGAGGCCGGACATATCACCTACATGCGTACCGACTCGCTCAACCTCAGCGAGCTTGCCCTCGGGGCCATAAAGGATGAGATTGTCTCCACGATGGGGGATGAATACCTCAAGCTCCGCCGCTACCATACCTCCTCGCGTGGCGCGCAGGAGGCCCACGAGGCCATCCGCCCCACCTATGTCGACCAGAAGACCATCGACGCCACTCCTCAGGAGAAGCGTCTCTACTCCCTCATATGGAAACGCGCCGTGGCCTCACAGATGGCCGACGCGGAGATGGAGAAGACCACAGTCGAGATTTCAGCCAAGGAGAGCGGCGCACGGTTCACCGTCACCGGTGAGGTTGTCCGTTTCGACGGTTTCCTCAAAGTCTATATGGAGGGTCGCGACGATGACAACGCCGACGACGGTTCAGACCAGGGGCTGTTGCCCCACCTCAGCAAGGGCATGAAGCTTACCCTCGGGGAGATGACCGCCACCGAGAGGTTCACCCAGCAGCCTCCCCGCTACACCGAGGCCTCACTGGTCAAGAAGATGGAGGAGCTGGGAATCGGCCGTCCGTCGACCTACGCCCCGACAATCTCCACCATCCAGCAGCGCGGATATGTCGAGAAGGGGGAGAAGGAGGGTACTGACCGCTCCTTCCTCGTGCTTACCCTTGAGGACGGGAAGGTATCGCGTAACACCCGTACCGAGACTGTCGGCTCCGAGAAGGGGAAACTTGTCCCCACCGATGTCGGCGAGGTTGTCAACGAATTCCTGACCGAATATTTCCCCGACATCCTCGACTACAACTTCACCGCCCAGGTGGAGGAGAAATTCGACAAAATCGCCGAGGGCAAGCTCCCTTGGCACAACGAGATACAGAGTTTCTACACCGGATTCCATCCCGCCGTTGACTCGGCGATGAACATGCGCCTCGAACACAAGGTAGGGGAGAGGGTTCTCGGTGTGGATCCCAAGACCGGCAAGCCTGTCTCGGTGAAAATAGGCCGCTACGGCCCCATGATACAGCTCGGCGATGGCGAAGGGGAGGAGAAACCCCAGTTCGCGTCCCTGCTCAAAGGTCAGAGCGTCAGCACCATCACCCTCGAAGAGGCCCTGAAACTCTTCGAGTTCCCCCGTCATATCGGGGAATACGAGGGTAGCGACCTCACCGTGGCCATAGGCCGCTACGGGCCATATGTCAAGTTTGACGGGAAGTTCATCTCCATCCCCAAGGAGTACTCACCCGCCCATCTGACCCTCGACGAGGCTGTCTCCCTCATTGAGGAGAAACGCCGCGAGGAGGCCAACCGTGTGGTCAAGACCTTCCCCGAGGATGAGACCATACAGATTCTCAATGGCCGCTACGGCGTTTATATCGCCTGCGGCAAGAACAACTACAAGATACCCAAGACCGTGGCCGACCCCTCCGCCCTCACCCTGGAGGAGTGTCGCGACATCATAGCCGACCAGGACGCCAAGCCTAAACGTCCCGCCCGGCGCAAGAAATAGGAATGATTGATTTCACCCCATTGAGCAAACCGTTTTTCTCCCGGGTCCACGAGGCCGAACAGCGGGAGAGACGCGATGTGGAGCGCAGCCAGAAGGAGACGCTCCGCCGTTTGCTTTATGCCGGGTCGAAAACTGAATACGGGCGTGAGAAGGGGCTTTCCCCCGCCGACTCTTATTCACGCTTTGCCTCCCGCGTGGAGCCGCAGACCTATGAGCCGTTCCGCCCGTGGGTCGGCAGGATGCTGGCAGGGGAGAGGGACATCCTCTGGCCGGGGGTATGCCGACGCTTCGCCCAGTCCTCCGGCACCTCCGGAGGGAAAAGCAAATACATACCCCTCCCTGACGCGTCGCTCAACGGCTGTCATTACGCCGGAGCGGCATATTCCCTCGCCTCATACCTCCACGCCTATCCCGACAGCCATGTCTTCGGGGGGAAGAACTTCATCCTCGGGGGGAGCTACGCCAACGAGCTTCAGGGATTGCCCTCCGGTGTGAAGGTCGGTGACCTTTCTGCATCGCTGATCGACCGCATCAACCCCCTGGTCAACCTCTTCCGGGTGCCCGACAAGCGTACAGCCCTCCTTGCCGACTGGCAGGTAAAGCTCCCGCGTCTTGCCGAAGCCGCCGCCAAGGCCGATGTCAGGTCGATATCGGGTGTCCCCTCCTGGTTCCTGACCGTCCTGAAAGAGGTGCTGCGAATCACCGGAGCGTCGACAATCCATGACGTGTGGCCCGGTCTGGAGGTGTTTTTCCATGGCGGCATCGCTTTCGGCCCCTACCGCGAGCAATACCTCCATATCACCGACCCCTCCAGAATGCGCTATTGGGAGAACTACAACGCCTCCGAAGGGTTCTTCGCCGTGCAGGAGAATCCCGGTTCCCCGGCGATGGGGCTGCTGATGAACGCCGAGGTGTTCTACGAGTTCCTCCCCCTCGGCTCAGACCACGCCTTCCCAGCCTGGGAGGTCATCCCCGGCGAGGTCTACGAGCTTGTGATAACCTCATCCAACGGCCTGTGGCGTTACCGCCTGGGGGACACCGTAAAGGTGGAGTCTCTCTCACCCATGACCATAACCATCGCCGGGCGCACCAAATGCTTCATCAATGCCTTCGGCGAGGAGCTGATGGTCTACAACGCCGAGGCCGCCATGACCCGCGTGGCCGCCATGACAGGCGCGGAGGTGGCCGACTACACCGCCGCCGTCCTCCACGGG
>URLF01000112.1 GCA_900548705.1 uncultured Porphyromonadaceae bacterium
CCAAAGGAGTATCTTGATGAAGACGCGATAATCAGCAGCAATCCGCAACCGGCCCTGTTGATTACATTTAATGATTCTTTGCGGACCATGTATGTGTTGGGGCAGAATTCACGCCGTTATTATATAATCGACAAGAATACCCCCTTTGAATATGTCCGCACGGCCGAATTCACCGGAGAGAAGAATCCCGATCTCTTCGACCGCATAGCCCTGACCTCCCTCGAGCCGGAGCTTATAAAGGCTCTCCACATAATTGACAACCGCATCGAGGCCATAAACTTCCTGAAAGATATCCGTCCGGCATCACTCGGCAGGAATGAAGACAACCGTGTGCCGTTCGTAGTGCTTTCGGGCAAATCTGACAAATATCGTCTCAGTACGATGGGCGATGGTATCAACCGTGTGCTGACCATCATCCTTTCCCTGCTTAACAGCCGCGGAGGGATACTGATGATTGATGAATTCGAGAACGGACTCCACTATTCCGTCCAGCAGGAACTTTGGGGGCTTATATCCGACCTTGCCCGCAAGCTTGACGTGCAGGTATTCGCCACAACCCACAGCAATGACTGCATAAAGAGCTTCCTCCACGCTACCGGAGAATCGGGCAAGAGCCGTCTTATCCGTCTTGAAAAGCGCGACAGCGGGGAAATCGCGGTTGTCTACGATGAACCTGACGAACTCGACTACATTGCCAACAACGACGTAGAGATAAGATAAGGATGGAAAAGACACCCAACACCTCCCTCCTTCTTGTCGAAGGAAAAAGTGAACAGACCGTCATCCCTCGTTTTTGCAAGGAATGTGGTATTCCACAGTATTTCGACATCGAATCAGGCAAGAGCCTTGAACAGCTCAAGACCGCGATGAAACTTCATCTGAAATCATCCAACGTCTATAAGAAGCTATGGGTGGTTATCGATGCCGACACCAACCCTGACGGCGCATGGGAGTCTATGAAATACATCCTTGAAAAAAGTGGAAAATACGACTTTGACCGCAAAATGCCCCTCCCCTCCGACGGGGTTGTAATCCCTCCCCGTGACCCGGCAGACCTGACAGTCGGAATATGGGTTATGCCCGACAACAATGCCTGCGGAATGTTCGAGGATTTCCTGCTGGCACTCATACCCTCAGAAGACACCCTGTTGGAAGAGTCCACCCGGATTGTCAATCGACTCCATACCGAGCGTGACCGCCACAACCTCCTGTTCAAGGCTGTCCATAAATCAAAAGCCCGCATCCACACCTGGCTTGCCTGGCACGACACTCCCGGAGAATCCCTTGCCGTCGCCGTCACCAAACACCTCTTCGACACCTCCCATCCCCTCTCCATCCGCTTCTCTTCCTGGCTTTCCCGCCTCAATCCCTGATTCCCGACTACGCTCCAAGTTTTATATTAACGATTTCCCAAGAATCCTGATAACGATTGCCGCGACAATTCCGAAGAACTCTTCCGGAATCGTCGCGGCATTCTTTTATGTCTTGGGAACCTATGACTCGCGGCGGAATCAGGCGAGGAGGGGCTGGATGCGGCGGAGGGCGGCAATGAAGGTATCGACCTCGGCAAAGGTGTTGTAGAGGGCGAATGAGGCACGGACGGTGCCTTCGATGCCGAGGACGTGCATCAGGGGCTGGGCGCAGTGGTGACCGGTGCGGACGGCGATGCCGAGCTTGTCGAGGAGCATCCCGGTGTCGTAATGGTGGGCGTTACCCATCAGGAAGGAGATGACAGGAGCCTTGCCGGGAGCTGTGCCGAAAATACGCATACCGGGAATCTCCATCATCTTTGGAGTGGCGTAGTCAAGCAACGCAAGCTCATGGGCCTCGATTTCCTCGATACCGATTGACTCGATGTAATCCAGGCAGGCGGAGAATGCGGCGATATCCACAAAAGCGGGTGTTCCTGCCTCAAATTTCAACGGCGGTTCCTCAAAGGTAGTGCCGTCAAACGAGACATGCTTTATCATCTCGCCGCCACCCTGATATGGAGGCATCCGGTCGAGCCATTCACGCTTGCCGTAAAGCACCCCCACTCCCGTCGGGCCGTACATCTTATGGGAGGAGAAGGCATAGAAATCCGCTCCGAGAGCCTGCACGTCGATTTTGAGGTGAGGAGCAGCCTGCGCCCCGTCGACAACGACCACCGCCCCACGGGAATGGGCATACTCGGCCATCTCGCGGACAGGATTGACTGTGCCAAGCACATTAGAGATATGACAGAAGGAAACCAGACGCGTCTTATCGGTGAAAAGCGACTTGTAGGCCTCGACATCGAGCGACCCGTCAGGAAGAATCGGCACCACCTTTATACCGATTTTCTTGTGCGACTGCAACAGCTGCCATGGCACGATATTGGCGTGATGCTCCATCTCGGTCAGGATGATTTCATCCCCATCCTCCAGCAGCGCCCCCATCGACGAAGCCACAAGATTGATTCCCTCGGTGGTGCCACGGGTGAAAATCACCTCCTCTCGCGAGGACGCGTTGATATACCGTGCCACCTTGTCGCGTGTGGCCTCCTGCAGGTCCGTGGCTTCCTGGGAGAGGAAGAACACCCCGCGATGGACATTGGCCTTATGCTCGTAATACATCCGCTCGACAGCCTCGACCACCTGACGCGGGGTCTGGGATGTCGCCGTGTTGTCGAAATAGACCAGCGGTTTGCCGTAGACAGTACGGGAAAGTATCGGATAATCGCGCCTGAGCGCTTCAACATCGAGCATAGTCAACAATCAGTTAAATGGTTCATTTCTCAGCTCCCCGCCCACGGCATGTCGCGCAGGCGGTATCGCCGCAATTCCCCGAGAATCGGAGTTCGAGCAGATGGCGCAGACGGTCGCGCAGATTCTCCAGACGTATCTTGTCGACAACATCGACCATGAACGCCTGCATCAGCATCTTGCGGGCCTCAGCCAGAGGTATTCCACGGCTGCGCATATAGAACAGCGCGGCCGAGTCGAGCTGACCCGTCGTGGCCCCGTGGGAACATTTCACGTCATCATTGTAGATAAGCAGCTGCGGCTTGGCGTGCATCCTTGCCCCGGTGGAGGCAAGCAGGTTGCGGTTGCTCTGGTACGCCTCATTGAAACGCGCCCCGTGGGAGACCTCGATAAGCCCCTCGAACGCGCCTGACGCGTTGTCGTCAAGCACATATTTGAAGAGCTGGTCGCTGTGGGAACGGTCAGAACGGTGAACCAGACAGGAACTGTTGTCGATATGCTGTTCACCCGACCCGATTGCCATCCCCGACAGGAATGTCTCGCAACGCTCACCCACGATTTCAATCAGGTATTCGTTGCGGGTCTTGCCGTTGGTCAGCGTGGCCGCGCAGATGTTCAGCGACGAATGCGCCTCCTGGCGGCAACGGAACTGACACCAGCGGGCTGTCTGCGGGGTGGATTCCTCAAGATCATACCAGTCCACTTTCGCGCCCTCCCCGGCCATAATCTCGATTACCTCGGATGAGCCGAACTCGACATCCCGGGTCTGGGTATGGTCACATTTGAGGACACTGACCTCCGCCCCCTCCTCCGCCACGAGCAATACCCGCCGAGGGGCGAACAGCGGGGTCTGGCCGCTGAATATGTCAACAATCTGGATGGCCTTGGTCAGCTTCACCCCCTTGGCGACATGAATCAGCACCCCATCCTGGAGCAGCAGCGAATTGAACGCGAGGGCCGCGTCATCCTTCCCCGCCACATTCCCGAGCCACCGGTCAAGCAGCGCGGAGTCAGCGTCGCGCAGCGAGCATACCGTCACCCCCTCCGGGAGATTCTTCAGCAACGTCGCCGTCGGGACAAAACGGTCATTGACCACCACGGCCAGCAACGTCGTGATGTTCGGGACATCGCAGCGGAAACTCTCCGCCACATTCACCGGGAAGTTGACACGGTTGACATTCACCCCCAGGTCAGGAGCGAACATCTCCTCGACGGAGGTCTTCTCATACCCCTCGTCAGATCTCTCGGGCAAGCGTCCGGCAGCCTCAAGAAACGCCATCGCCCGGTCGCGGCCCGCGTTGAGAGCCTCCGGGGCATTGGCGTCCAGCTCGACACGCTCCTGACGGAAAAGGTCGGTATATTGTTTCAGGGATGCCATTGTCAATCCTCCTTGTGTTTCTTGTCTTCCTCCTCCTTGATCCAGTCATAACCGCGCTCTTCAAGCTCCAGGGCCAGCTCCGGGCCACCGGTCTTGACGATGCGCCCCTTGTAAAGCACATGCACGAAGTCAGGCTTGATATAATCGAGCAGACGCTGGTAATGGGTTATGACGATTGTGGCGTTGCGGTCGGTCTTGAGCTTGTTGACACCACCTGCCACGATACGCAACGCGTCGATGTCGAGACCCGAGTCGGTCTCGTCAAGGATAGCCAGACGCGGCTCCAGCACAGCCATCTGGAAAATCTCGTTGCGCTTCTTCTCGCCACCCGAGAAACCTTCGTTGACCGAACGTGAGGCAAGCTTGTTGTCAAGCTCGACAACCGCACGCTTCTGGCGCATGAGTTTCAGGAAGTCGCTGGCCGACATCGGGGGTTCATGGAAATATTCCCGCTTGGCGTTGACAGCCGCGCGCATGAAGTTGACCATCGACACCCCCGGAATCTCCACCGGATACTGGAACGACAGGAACAGCCCCTCATGGCTGCGGTCCTCAGGGGAGAGGGCCAGCAGATCGATGCCGTGAAAGTCGGCCGAGCCGCCCGTCACAGTGAAAGCGGGATTTCCGGCAAGCACACTCGACAGGGTGGACTTCCCCGAGCCGTTGGGGCCCATGATGGCGTGAACCTCCCCCGGACGTATGGTGAGGTTGATTCCCTTGAGGATTTCCTTCTCCTCTACTTTGGCGCGGAGGTCTTTGACCTCCAACAATATCTCGTCGCTCATAAGCTTCTCTGTTTCTTGGATTGGAGCGGGTTAGACAAATATGTTTGGGAAAGAGACCAACGGAAGGACGCGTCAGCCGACAGACCCTTCGAGGGTAATCTGCAGCAACCGCTGCGCCTCGACGGCAAACTCCATCGGCAGCTTGTTCATCACCTCCTTGGCGTAGCCGTTGACAATCAGCCCAACTGCCTCCTCTGTCGGGATGCCGCGCTGGTTGCAGTAGAAGAGCTGCTCCTCCGAAATCTTCGAGGTGGTAGCCTCATGCTCGACAACCGCCGTCGGGTTCATCACATCGACATACGGGAAGGTGTGCGCCCCGCAGTTGCTTCCCAACAGCAGGGAGTCACACTGGGTATGGTTCCTGGCCCCCTCGGCAGCCGGGGTTACCTTCACCAGCCCACGGTATGAGTTTTCGCTGTGACCGGCTGAGATACCCTTAGACACGATTGTCGAACGGGTATCGGGAGCCAGATGGATCATCTTCGTCCCGGTGTCGGCCTGCTGATGGTTGCGGGTCACGGCCACGGAGTAGAACTCCCCGGTCGCCCCGCGTCCGGCCAGCACGCATGAGGGGTATTTCCAGGTTATCGCCGAACCGGTCTCCACCTGGGTCCACGACAGTTTGGAATAGTCGCCGCGACACAATCCGCGCTTGGTCACGAGGTTGTAGACACCCCCGCGCCCCTCGGCGTCACCGGCATACCAGTTCTGCACCGTCGAGTACTTCACCTCGGCCCGCTCCTCGACCACGATTTCCACGATGGCGGCGTGGAGCTGGTTCTCGTCACGCATCGGCGCCGTGCAGCCCTCGAGATAGCTGACATAGGAATCGTCATCGGCCACAATCAGTGTGCGCTCGAACTGTCCGGTTCCGGCGGCATTGATTCTGAAATATGTGGAAAGCTCCATCGGGCAGCGCACCCCCTTGGGGATGTAGACAAACGACCCGTCGGAGAACACCGCCGAATTCAGGGCGGCATAGAAATTGTCCTTGTATGACACCACCGACCCGAGATATTTCCTCACAAGGTCGGGGTAATCCTTGACAGCCTCCGAAATCGAGCAGAAGATAATCCCCTTCTCGGCCAGGGCCTCCTTGTGGGTGGTCTTGACCGACACGGAGTCCATCACCGCGTCGACAGCCATCCCCGAGAGCATCTTCTGCTCCTGCAGGGGGATGCCGAGACGGTCGAAGGTCTTCAGCACCTCCGGGTCTATCTCGTCGAGGCTCTTCGGCCCCTCCTTCTTGACCGGCGCGGCGTAATAGCTGATGGCCTGGAAGTCGATGTCGGGCATATTGAGATGGCCCCACTTCGGCGGGGTTATCGTCAGCCAGTGGCGGTAAGCCTTCAGGCGGAAATCGAGCAGCCATTCCGGCTCATTCTTCTTCCGGGAAATCAGCCTGACGACATCCTCGCTCAGACCGACGGGAATCACCTCCGTGTCGACATCCGTCACGAAGCCATATTTGTAATCCCCCGAGGTCACATCATCGATGACGCGGGAATCATCCTTGCGCTCCTCCGGAGCCATATTCTTGTTGTTATTCTCTTTATCCATAACAGTCTATCCTAACGCCCAGCCCAGCACCGCCGGAGCGAGGCGAACGATTGCGGGGGCGGCATGCCCGTTGGCCAGGGTCGACATCTCGGCCAGCGACGCGTCAGGCTTGATGACCAGCCACAGGTTGAGCAGCAGGCTCAGCACAAGCATCCACTGGAATAGGCTGAACACCGCTCCCCCAAAGCCGGTCGAGACCGCCCAGCGACAGCGAGTGGGTCACCTTCTTGAACAGCGACGCCACCACCCTTACCCCGAGGTAACCGGCCACGAACACTATCACTTTGGCCACCACCACATCTATCGATGACGGCTCCCCGTCACCCGCGATGAACTCCGCCAGGGGATAGCCCCCCAGACGGCACAGCACCACGGCGAAAAGTATCGCCGCCACCGCGCCCACCTGCACGATGACCCCACGGTAAAATCCATAGGCCACCGACCCGGCGAACACCGCTAATATGATAACGTCAAGTGTAGTCATTGGTTCAGCCCACAAAATTACAAAAAATCTTCCGACGTTACGGCAAAAACCGCCAACTTT
>URLF01000113.1 GCA_900548705.1 uncultured Porphyromonadaceae bacterium
GGGTGATGGATGGTTTCTCCCCGGGCTTCGAACGGCTTACAATCCATTGACCGTTGAGAGGGGAGAGGGAGCAGAATGGTTCGCCGGCAGGGGATGGGGTGAGCAACGCGTAGAGCCAGGGCAGAAACCAGCTCAACACGGCTATCGCGACAGCGAACAATATGATTTTTGAAAACTTAGACATATCGGATTATGCTGCAAAGATACGAAAGATTAGTCAATCAGGCCTTGTTTGAAGCGCACGATGGAACCGTAGCTCAAAACCGCCAGGATGAGTGTCACAATCAGGGCGACAGGCAGGAAACCGTTGTATGCCCCGGGCGCGGGCTGGAGGTAATACAGCGTGATTACCCCTGCGCCAATGAGCGCCAGCAGTATGCGGCGCTTCCATTTCCCCTCCAGGCAAACGGCTGTCGAGAAGAAATAGGCGGTGTAACCGGCCAGATACCAGGGAAGGGATGTCAGCAACACATGCCATGTCATTTCAGGCGCGATGATGCGGTCATAGAAAATCCATATCGCCACAAACTGGAGAAGGAAAACCACGGTGAGTTCCGCGAATCCGGTCAGCAGCATCGTCACCAACAGCCGCAATGAGGGGCAAGGGAGATGCAGGGTAAGTTTCAGACGGTTCTGCTGCATCTCAGGCATCATCTGTGCCAGACCGACAAGAAGGCCGCATAGCAGCGGCACATATTTGATGGCGTCGATGAATGTCTGGTCTTTCATCAGCATTATCAACCAGATATGCTCCACCCCGTGGGTGGTGATGACCCTGTTGATACCCAACAGGGCATATGCGGTGAAGAACATCGTCAGGACGATTGAACACCAGAACGCCCTGCGTGTCTTCAGTATCTCTTTAGTTATAATAGATTTTGTCATATCAATCAGTAGGTTGTTGAGACCATTCCGTCAATAACGGCCGGTAAGTCCGATGAATGCGTCTTCGAGCGATTCCACCGGAGATGCGGTCAGGCCGGAGGCCGAGATTCCGGCGGCGTTGAGCGCGGCGAGCGCTTTTTCCTGGGGGAGGAAGGAATAGAACTCCATATGGTCATGGCTCTCCCATGGACTGTAAATGCCTTCGACCCCTTCGGGAATAGTTTTCCCCGCCTCGCGACGGTATTCATATCTCTTGAGGTCGCGCATCAGGTCGGCGACAGGCTGCTGGGTGAGTATCTTGCCGTAGTCGAGAATTATGCAGTCATCCACAAGACGTTCCAGGTCTTGGATTATATGGGATGTCATAAAAACGGTCTTTCCCTCCGATTTCACGAAGTCTCGGAGATAGTCGACAAACAGGCGGCGGTAGCCCGGATCAAGCCCGAGCGAGAAATCGTCAAGCACCAGCAGGTCGGCGTTCTGGGCCAGAATCAGGCCGAGGGCCACCTGTGAGCGCTGACCGTTTGACATCGATGATATTTTCTGGCCGGGAGAGACATGGAGTTTCTCCATCAGCCCGTAATACGCGTCGCGGTTCCATTTGGGATAGAATCCGGCGTAGAACTTCTCAATCTGGGAGATGGTCATGAATGAGTATTGCACATGACCCTCCAGCAACAATGCGATGCGGGCACGGGTGGCCGGTGTGAGGGTGGTGATTTCCTCACCGAATATGCGGCATTCCCCACCCTGAGGCTTGAGGAACCCCATCAGAATATTGATGGTGGTGGTTTTGCCGGTACCGTTCTTGCCAAGCAACCCAAGAATGCTCCCCTGTGGCACATCGAAGCTCAGATTCTCATAAATGAGACGTCCGCGCCCATAGCGTTGGGTCAGGTTCTTGACTGATATTACATTATCCATATTATATGGTGACGAATAAAACGAATGAATAGAGTTTTTTCAGAGATTTATGCCGACCGATAGTGTGGCATAGTAGGCCGAGCCGCAGCGGCGTGAGAAATCGCGGCGTTCCCAGGCGGCTTTCAGATACAGGGCGGCTGAATCAACCACCGGAAGCTCCACTTTGGCTGACAGGCCGTAAGCCGTTATGTCGGATGTCGTCAGGGATATGTCACGCATCACGGCCGCGCCAAGTTCGCTGGCGGTGTCGAGAGCTGTGAGGGTTATTGTCCCCGGAGTCGTGAAGCGGCGCGACACCTCCGCGTCGATTGTCAGAATGGCTCCTTTCGTGAAACGGTGGCTCCATTCCCCACAGAGCGAGGGGGTGACATTGGTGGCCGAAACCTTGCGGGATGGCTCAATCAGAGTCTCGGAGACCGAGGTGTAGCTTCCCCCCAATGTCAGGCCTATACGGTTTGAAGGGTCGAGACGCAGCTCGACAGGAAGTGTAAGGCTTGCGCCTGCCACCGTCTTGCGGTAATTCTCCCTTTCCCCGATGATAGGATAGTTGTTTCCGGTCGACGAACCGACCAGGTTTTCCGTTCCGGTCTTGCGGCTGTAATGGCCACGCACGGTGAAACCATAGCATATGCCCGATGTCCTTTCATCCAGGTTGCCGAACACCATACCATATTCCCCGGCGAGCGAAGAGGTCGAGGTATGGGTCAGCTTGAGGTTGTTGAAATCGCGCATATATTGGCGTAGCCGTAAGTTTGACATCTCTATTTGTGCCCTGACGGGGCGACCTGAGTTGTCAGACACAGGAAAGAGCGATACCGACAGACCGAATCCTGCTCCGGAATAGGCGGTGTTTCTCCCGCTGTTGCCTGAAAAGCGCGGATAGTAAGAGCCGAGCCCGGTCATCGCGTAGGTAGGAATGTCGTTGAGAGGATTGTAAAACTCTATGGCCGCGGTCTGGTTGTAGACTTTCACATTGCCTGCAAGTCCGATTGCAAGACCTGAGCCTGCCGGGCGGAATCCCCCTCCGATTGACACATCAAGGTCGGAAACGATGATTTTGTCACGGGGATCGCGACCACGATAGTCAATCGCGGCGCGGTATGATGCCTCCACTCCCCATCTCCATTTCTCCGACTCTCCGGCGTAACCTCCCCCGAAGTCATAGCTACGGGTGGTCAGGTCGCCTCCGACAGGGTCGCCTATCACATACGGCCCAACGAGGTCATAATCGGCGGAGTTGTTCCAGCATACCCCCTTGATTTTCCCGGCGTGGAAACGGGCGTGGCCCCACACGGTGGTGTTCTTACCGAGATGACGGTAAGAGTTGGCGGTCACGCTCCCGGTCAGTTCCCCATTGCCGATTTCAGCGGGGAGGGTACTGGCTGTTTTCGACAGAAAGCCGTGCAGTCCGAGAGTGGTGACGGAAAAGGGTAATAACTCGGTCACCGCGGCAGGATTGCCGGTGACGGCGTCGCGCCGGAATCTCGCTCCGAAGCTTTCCGCCTCCCAGTCTTTGGAGGAGGCGTAAGGTTGCGAAAGCCGGGCTATGGAGTCGGTCACACCGATGCCGGTAGCTCCCATAAGAGGGACTACCGACAATAGTGTGGCTGTTATGGCTATATATGTGGAGAGTCTTACAGGCATCAATGGGTTGATTTCAGAATGAAGTCAGCGGCGGAGTCATCCGAATCCTGGAGTATCACGCGGCCATCGGGAGTGGTGGTGGCAGTCTTGCGGACAAACACCTTGCCGAAACGGGCCGGATCGGAGTTCTTCTCGGAGATGCAGGCGAAGGATGCGTCAATCGAGGGAGCCAGTGCGCCGTGGACGTAAGTCTCGCGGTTACCGAGGTTCACACCGTCGATAATCCAGCTGTTGGGGATGCGGCATGCGTTCTGCTTGGTCATCTCGTTACCGGTGGTGGGATGGATATACTTGTAGGGAGCCTTGTACTCGGCCAGGTAGGTCTCGGCTGTCATGCCTTCGGGCATTCTCACAAGCGCGTAGGAGCGGTTACACTGGTTGGATATAATCCAGATGGTGGCGGAGTAGCTGAACCACTTGTCGAGGTTGGGAACCGAGGGGTTGTCGGTGTCCATCGCGTGGTCGTCATACCATTCGAAGTCTGCACCGGTGAGGTTGAGCGCACCTTCTACCTGCGCGCTCCAGTCGATAGCCTGGTCAACGATGGTGATGGATTTGCCGGGCTCGACGGGAACATCGGTGCCGTTTCCGGGGATCACCCATACTGTTCCTGCTGTGAAGTTGACGTTGAGGTCATTCTCAGGGGTTAGGATAGTGTAATCGTTGGTGCGGGAGTTAACGAAGTCAGACTCACAGATGGCGAGGCCGTCGGCATACAGAGTCTCCGAGGAGTTGTTGTAGATACGGATGTAGGTGTCTTTCAGACCGCTTTTGCCGGTGGCGTTGGGTGAGCCTGCGGCGTAGATTTCGCTGAACACGAAGCCCTCAGACGGAGTGGAGAGGAACCAGTCGATGGTCAGCTCCTGGTCGCCGGTGATTGTCACCGATGTGCCGACAGCCCTGAGCGCGAGTTCTTTCGTCGAGCCGTCACCAAGAAGCTGGGAGTAGTTGATCACACCGGAATAGTCATAGATACCGGTGGGGAGGGATATGTTGACCGAAGCCGCCATATGTGAGGCGGTGGTGGTGTAGGTCTGGCGAGTGTTAAGCTCGGTGAAGGTGACAGACATGTCATTGAACATTACGGTGTAATGCTCCATACCTTCCGGAAAATTGTTCTGGAGGGTTACAAGATGTGACTGTTCTTGCGGTTCATCCTTGTCAGAGCAAGAGGCAAAACCGGTTGCCAGTATTGCTGAGGCGATGATTACTGAGTAGATCTTCATGATTGTCATTTGGTTTATAGTTATTGTTTTGTGTTGTTGTCTATGTTGAGAGGTCAAAGTTTCAGATTCAGCTCCATTCCGAAATACGGGGTCGTGTAGCGTCGCTGTAGCGAGCTGTAAAGCTCATAATCCGGTGTGATGCTGATCAGGCGGTTGACATACAGGGCGATGCCGATACGGTCGTTCCAGATTCTCTTTGTGGCCTTGAGGTTGAAGGCCGTGGCCAGGGGAATTCTCCTTTCGTCGAAAGCTGTCTGGGAATAGCTTCTGAGGAGTTGCCCCAGGTAAGGGTCTGAGGCGTCGGCGGGATTCCATAGATGCTCGACTCCGTCGAGACCGACATATTTCAATGGCACACCGGCCTTGCGCAAAGACTGGTTGGAGGTGAACCACATGTTCTGCACCGACAGGGAGACGTTGAGCTTCAGTCGCGGAATGTCCGTGTCGAAGGTGAAGTTGGTGTTGAACGACTGGTAGACCAATCCTTCCGGGTCTTCGTAATAACCGGCGTAGGGGAGTTCCTTGCCGTTGACAATAATCGCCGGCTTGTACCATAGGCCGGTGGAGTTGGCCATCGTTGTGCGGAACCACGCCCCGTTGACCGTGACGCGGGTGCGCACCACCGGGAATCGACGCGACGAGAAGGTGAATTCCACACCCTCCTTGTCGACCCGCGACGAGTTGGTGGGACGGCTTATCATCGCGATTTTCGTTTCTGTCGTGTAAGGCAGACGGTCGATGTCGGGAGCGCCACCTGTTGAGGGGTCATAACCTGACGCGTCATAGCGGTTGTAAGTGTGGTAACGCACCTCCGAAGCCATTCTGAACGCGTCGTGCATCCGTTCGCGGAAATATGTCACCGACAGGCGGTTCCCCCTGTATGAGATGTCACCGCTGACCTCCCATTTGAAATTGCGGGCAGCCTTGATGTCGTAGTTGACACGGTCGTCGACGAAGGTCATCACATTCATTGTCCGCCATTCCTCATTGTCGTGGAAGTAGTTGAGCTGCACCTCGTCGGTGTAAAGCAGGTCGGGATAGAGATAGGCCGCCACAGGCATCTTGGTATGGAGACCCCCCCCGCACCTCCGCCGATTTCAAACACCATCGGCTCGGAGGCGACGGTAAAATAAGGGAGCGTCCATTTCAGGTTGGCTCGCGGGTCGAAATAGGGGCGACCGGAGAGGTAATACCTGCCGTCAAGCCCGAGAAGCTGTGTCTCGCGCAGGCCGACCTGAAGATGGAGGGTATGGTCGCCGAGTCTCACTTCCGATTCATTCTCGACATAGGCCGAAAGCTGTTGCATCGCCGGTATGTCGTCGAACGGGCGGGGGCGGCTGTTGTTGCCTGCCGTCAGCGGACGGGTGAGGTCATAGACCTGTCCTTTGCCGAAATTCTTGGAGAGATTCCACTCCACACCACCTTTCAGCCATCCCGAGATGTCGCCTGCACGGTAACGGAATCGTGACGAAAGTTTGGCAAATGCCGAGAACGGCTTGCCATACACATCGTAATCCGCTATGTAGAGCATCGGCAGGAAGCCGACATTGTTTGCTCCGGGAGTGGTAGATACCGGGAGGGGGTAGAGGCGGGTGGAGGCCACGGTTTTCTGCTGGCGCAGATGCTCGTCGGAATAGCTCAGGCCGGTGGTCAGGCCGAGGGAGTTGAAGAATCCCCCCTGGCGGGAGAGCAACACGAGGGTGTTGTTCCAGGAAAAGCTGTTTATGTCGTTGGTGTAATAGTCGATGGTGTTGTTGACGGTCAGGTCGGGGTCATTCTTGTCGCGCTCGAAGGTGCCGGTGTAGTTGAGCGAGGAGTCCCAGGTGAGGTCCTTCCCCTTGACCTGACGTTTGAGGTTGCTGCGCAGTGAGGCGGATACGCGTTTGAAGTTCTGGCGGTT
>URLF01000114.1 GCA_900548705.1 uncultured Porphyromonadaceae bacterium
CCGGTCAGGGAGAGGAATCCCCTGTCCTGGCCCGACATTATCGACGCGCCGACGATTGCGCCGACGGCGAAGTTGCCGCTGATTTCCGAGTCCTTCATCCGGATTCCGGAGATGGCGGCATTGTGGACGAATCCGAACAGCCCGACTCCGGCGGTGTGGGGCCGGTCGATGAGCAAGTGGGTCATTCCGCATCCTTTGTAATGGCCACGGAACGGCCGGGTGGTCGACGCGCCTATCGGGAGCCATCCGTAGCGCTTGTCGGCCTGGAGCGAGGCCTGGTACATATCGATGTCTACCGTCTGCTCGAAATATGTGTCTTTGGTTATAAGGCCGTTGGTCTCCTCGCTGTTGACATACTGGGCGAGTTTCATCAGGTGATGGTAAGACTCGATTCGGTATGGATTCTCGGCTGTTCCCTCCCCGAAGAGGTCTATCCCCTCGTCGTAGCTGTCAAGTACGGTGATTGTCCCGTCGCTGACGCAGACCCTCGCGCCGAGTCCGTATTGCGAGACAGGAAACTCCTCGGCGAACGACGCGAGTTCGGGATTTTCGGCGGTGGCGTATTCGAGATAGAGCATCTCATATTCCCCGTCGGCCAGTCCGGTGTCGAGCTGGAAACTGGAGATTTCCCCATTTCGGGAATGGTTGCCTTTACGCGATATGATGCTCCCGTCAGGGGCTTTCAGCTTCAGGGTGAAATCACGGTAGGTGAAACCTTTCACCTCCGGGCCGAATGTGAAATGGCCGGTCGGGCCGACATAGTTGTCAATGGCTTCCCCCTCCGAGGGCTGTTGTTGTGGCAGGTCATCACTGCAGGATGCAAGCAGGCCGGCCACGACGATGAATGGCGCAAGTAAGCGATGGATTGGTTTCATATCGCAAAATTACCCCGAATGCCTGTCTTTGAGGGGGAAAGGAGGGCGACAATTTCGGGGCAAGACGCGACAATTTCTATTTTCCCCGCGCCAGAGAGCGATAACGCGAGGGTGGCATGGCGTAACGGTCGGAGAATGTGCGCTGGAATGTGCGAAGTGTGCCGAAGCCCAGACGGGTGGCGATTTCGGTGAGGGTCTCGGTCGAATCCGACTCAAGTACCCGCCGTGCCTCGTCGAGACGGTGGCCGTTTATGTAGGCTAAGACTGTCGTGCCGCGAGCCTCGCGTATCACCCGGGCGATGGTTTCGGGAGTAAGCCCGGTGGCGTGTGCCAGTTCCTGCCTTCCGAAAGAGGGATCGGTGTAGGGACGCTCTGTCATTATGTGGCGGTCAAGCCTTTCGATGTCGCTTTCCTTGGGCGGTTGGGCGGAGGGGAGAGGAATGGAGGCAGGTTGCCGGTCGAGCTCGCGCAGGCGTTCGACAAGCAGGCGGTTGCGCTTGCGTTGGCCATATGCCGCGGTCAGGGAGACAACCAGCAGTATGAGCAGCAGCAGGGTGATGCCCCCTAAGCCAATCAGGCGGTAGCGTGATGCCCGTTGATGTTCCAGGGCCAGTTCGGTATGGTAGAGGGCTGTAAGGTCGGCGAGCTGGTTGCTGACCTGCTCGGTGGCGAGGGAGTCGCGCAGCAGGGCGTGACGTTCGTAGTCGGCCACACTCTCGTCGTCACGTCCGGCCATATGCAGTATGGCGGCTCGGAGTTTCATGTCGTTGAGGTAGAACCATGGGAAATCGGAATGGGTGGCCAGTAAGGTGTCGATGGCAGCGAGCGCGGCGGGGTAATTGCCGCTACGGGCTTCGGCCAAGGCACGGGCGTTGTAGTAATGCTCATATGCCCTTGCGGGGAGGGCCGGATTGATTATGGCTGCCGCGCTGTCGAGGAGCAACGCCGCCCGGCGGTTATCCGATTCCTCTTGGGCGCGGAATGCAAGGGCGGTGACGATGAAATGTCGCGAGGGTTCATCCCATCCTTTCCTACGCCAGTGGTCGACAGCCCTGATGTAGCGCCGACGCGCGTCAGAGACAGTCGCCGTGTCGCCTGCCTGCGTTCCGACGATAACGCGCCATTCATTGATGCTCGCTCCGGTAGAGAAGGTGTTGAGACTTATGCGGAAGTCAGGTGTGAGGGAGAGGGCAGTGTCGAGTTCAGCCATCGCGCGGGAGGGCTGGGAGAGTTTGTAGAACATCTGTCCGCGGACACGATGGCTCATCGCCCTCGCGGTGGGGTTGCCGGCATCACTGGCTTCCTCCTCCATCCTACGCGCCACGGCGTCGGCTTCGGCAAACCGGTTTTCGCTGAAAAGCTGGTCGACAAGCACATTCTGCGCCGCGAAATAATAGTCGTCATGTCCGCCCGCGCCAAGGCTGTCGGCTAAGGCTGTTATCCGGCTGACGGTCAGTTTCCCCTGAGGGTGGAGATTGCGCAGGGACTGGACTCTCAGCACCATCTCCTTGCGGGCCGAATCGGTGTCGCAGGCAGCTCCCGCGAGAGCGACCGACACCATTGCCACGATGAAGACCAGTGAACGAAACATGATTATATGAATTTCAGGAAAAGAAGCTGGTGTATCCCCGGCACGTCAGGCCTGACGGAAAATCCGGGAGGAGCGTAGCCCCGGACGGTTCATGAAGGTGAGGGCGGTGAAGGAGGATGTGGTGTCGGAGTTGAATTTCAGATGGTAGCGTTCGTGGGCGAGTCCTTCGAGCAGGTAGACGGCGGTGTTGACCGGCTTGATTTCGGAGGATAGGAGCGCACGGGAGGCGGGGGTGATCCGTTCCTCGGCGGTGATGTCGAATCCCTTTCGGGTGAGGGCCAGGGTGACAGTGGCGGCGGAGTCGAGGTTGTCGGGTAGGCCGACGCGGGTGATTTTGACAGTGCCGTCAGGTAGGCATTCGATTTCGATACGGGGGGAGTGGTCGGTAAGCGCGGGGGCGTAAGACAGCACTCCCTCGGCGAAGCTTGTCTCCACAGGGCCGTGGCCCGAGGGCATGGCCATCAGGCCGACCGCGATGGCGGCCACCAGGAGGATTATGACGTAAAACTCTACGGAGTGAAGAAATTCCATAAGTGGGGAGAAGGGATGGAGGACATCAGGCGAATGCGTTCATCAGCGCGGAGGAGATAAGCATGTAGATAAGCATGCCGATGATGTCGTTGGTGATGGAGATGAATGGGCCGGTGGCGAGGGCGGGGTCGATTTTGAAACGCTCAAGGGTCAGGGGGACGAATGTGCCGAATATCGACGCGAACAGCACCACGGCCATCAGCGACAGGGAGACCGCCAGGGTGGTCGGGTTCCAGGGGGAAAGGCTGAACACGTTGTAGAGGAAGACTATCAGGGAGATGATGAGACCGTTGACCAGTCCGACACCTACCTCCTTGAAGAGCTGACGCCCTGTGTCCTTGAGGTCAAGGGAGCCGTTGGCAAGGCCCTGCACGACGATTGCCGACGACTGGATGCCGACATTGCCGCCCGTGCCGCCAATCATCGGTATGAATAGCGCCATGGCGGGGTTTGTGGCGAAGCCATGCTCGAAATTGCCGAGGATGAGTGAGTTGCCGATGCCGCCGAGGATTCCGATAAGAAGCCAGGGTAGACGGGCGCGGGTCTGTTGCCAGATGGTGTCGTCAGACTCCACATCCTGCGAGAGACCGGAAGCCAGCTGGTAGTCGCGCTCGGATGACTCGCGGACGCGGTCCATCACGTCATCGACGGTGATATGACCCACCAGACGACCTATCGAGTCGACAACCGGCATGGCCACAAGGTCATATTTCTCGAAGTCGATGGCCACCTCGTCGAGGGGCATGTCGGTCTTCACCGCCACGGGGTCGGTCTCCATCACATTCTTGATTTTGGAGACCGAGGGGTGGGTGATGAGTTTCTTCAGCGGGAGGGTGCCGCGCAGTCGGTCGTCGTTGTCGACGACATAGACGTAATAGACCTCGTCCATGTCCTCGGCCTGCATCCTGAGCTGTTTGATGCACTCGGGCATCGACCAGTTCTCGTTGACCACAAGCATCTCGGTACCCATCAGACCACCGGCGGTGTCCTCGTCATATTTGAGAAGGTCGATGATGTCGCCCGCCTGCTCCACGTCGTCGATGTGGGAGATCACCTCGTCGCGGTCCTCCTTGTCAAGGTCCTGGATGAGGTCAACCGCGTCGTCGGAGTCGAGATGGTCGATATACAGACGGGCGATTTCCTCGGGGTCCATGTCGCTGAGGAGCTTCCGTCGGTCATCCTCGTCAAGCTCCATCAGCACGGCGGCGGCCTTGTCGCCATCGAGCAGCTTGTAGAGGTATTCGGCTTGCGACAGGTCGAGGTCCTGATACAGCTCGGCGATGTCGGCCGGGTGCATCTCCTCCAGCTCACGACGGGCGGCGGCCTCGTCGTGGTCTTCAATGATATGCTTTATTTTTTCGAGAAAATCCTCGTCGAATTCCTTCATTGGGAGTAATGCGTGTGATTGGTTGACGGAGGGGCGGCGCGGGGGGGACGGATTACCCCAGGAGGTTTGTCAGCTCGACAAACTGGGCCACCGAGAGCTGTTCGGGGCGCATGGCCATCAGGGGGGAGTCGGGCAATGGTGCGCCGGGAGGGAAGAGGGGCCTGATGGAGTTGCGGATGGTCTTGCGACGCTGGCCGAAAGTGGTCTTGACGACGGTCTTGAACTTGGCCGGGTCGCAGCCGAGGTCGGTGACATCGTTTCGGACAAGTTTCACGACCCCGGACTTCACCTTGGGGGGAGGATTGAAGACATTCTCGTCGACGGTGAAGAGGTATTCGACATTGTACCAGGCCTGGAGCAGCACGCTCAGGATGCCCCGCGCCTTGGTGCCGGGAGGGGCGGCCAGACGTTGGGCCACCTCCCTCTGGAGCATACCGGTGCAGCAGACGATACGGTCTTTCCAGTTGAGGGCGTGGAAGAATATCTGCGACGAGATATTGTAGGGATAGTTGCCGATAAGACAGAACTTCCCGTCGCCGGGGATGAGTTTTCCCAGGTCGAGTTTCAGGAAATCGTCGGCGACGATACGCCCGGCGAGTTCGGGGAAATTGGCCTGGAGGTATTCGACACTCTCGCTGTCAAGCTCGACAACGGTGACATCGTGGCCCTTGTCGAGCAGGAACCGGGTGAGTACCCCCATTCCGGGGCCTACCTCGACCACCGGCAGCCCCTTGTATTCGTCAAGGGTGGACGCAATCCGGTCAGCCACCGACAGGTCGGTGAGGAAATGTTGGCCAAGCGCTTTTTTCGGACGTACATTCATTAACGCAAAGTTAACTTTTTTTCGCGGGTTTGACAAATTTTTTGACTAACTCAGCCGGTGAGACCCCGAGAAGTTTCCTCAGGCCTGAGAAGCTCACCGCGAGCGAGAGGATGACAAACGGCATCGCGCCCCACCATCCGAATATCTCGCGGCAGGCGGCTGCCCCGGCGCACGCCAGGAAGACCAGCGCAGGCAAAACCACGGCGTCGCGCCTGAGGGTCAGGCGGTAACGGCGGCGACACATCACCCACACCTCGGCGAGGTAGAAGAGATACCACAGGGTATAGGCGTAGCCCAGTCCGGGAATGCCCCACAGTCCGTAGAACCAGATGTTCAGGCCGATGGCGACGATGGCTGACAGCAGTTCGGTCACCAGGTAGGCCACCCCGTCGCTCTTGGCAAGGATGACATAGGCCAGACACCACGACCAGGCGCGGAACACCGTCCCGATCACCGCCCAGGTGACAAACGGGAGCATCACCAGGAAAGGGCTGTCGTAGAGCAGCCTGACAATTATCTCGTCGGCGGCCACGAAGATGGTCACCACCGGGAACATCACCAGCATTATAAGTATAATCTCGTGGGTCAGGAAAAGTTCAATCCGCCGGGGAGAAAGGCTGACCTCGGAGAGGCGGGGGAGATATTCCATGCCGACCGCCACCAGCACCAGCCCGACATAGCGGTTGACGAGGGTGAAACCGGCCTGGTAGAGTCCGGCGGTGTCGGTTCCGGCCCGCTGGTTGAGGTATGACATGAAGATGTATGAGACGGCGTTGGAGGCGAAGGTGGTGACGGTCATGTAAACTCCGAGCAGGGCGAACCCTTTCCCGGCAGTGAAGGTCTCGCGCATTCCGAGTGGGGCATCGGGATGCCCCACTTTCTCATGATACAGGCCGCGGCATAGCCAGGTGACGGCGGCGTAGGCGAGCAATGAGGGTATGACGCTGTCGAGTCCCCAGAAATAATACATCGGGGCTGAGACGGCGAGTCCGCCGACCGCGCCCCACACCGATGCCTTGGCCAGGCGTGTGTAACGCTTGAGCCCCTGGAAGACAGCCCCCTCGGTGCCGCTCAGGGTGAGCATCAACACCGCCACGGATAACGCGATGAATCCCCCCGTGTGGGTCTCGTCGCCGAAAGTGAAACGGCTCAGCAGCGGCGACAGCACCAATGTCAGGAACGCCCCCACAAGTCCCAAGGCCCATCCCCACCGCCTGACGACCGCCACCAGACGGGGTATCGCCCGGCGGGGAGCCATGGCCAGCTCGCGGATGACTCCGGTGCCGGAGCCGAGCTGGGTGATTGAGCAGATTGTGTCAAGCACGGAGTTATACAGGCCGAACAGCCCCATTCC
>URLF01000115.1 GCA_900548705.1 uncultured Porphyromonadaceae bacterium
GCGCCATGGTCGAGCCATAACACACGCGTCGCCCCAAGTCCGGCGGCGAGTTCGCGCTCCACCTCCTCCTTTTTGATGAAACCGTTGCGGTTGACCGACAGCATGCACTCAGATGTGGTCAGGATTGTGCCCGCGCCGTCACTCTCGATTGACCCTCCTTCGAGGACATATCGTTTGCGCAGGACCACCGGGGCCTGTATCGCTTTGTCGGCTACCAATGAGAGGAAGGCAAGGTTGTCTTTGTCGGATGGGAATTTCAGCCCCCACCCGTTGAACTTGTATGCGACCGCCGATAATGCGCCGTTCCCCATGTCCTCGATAGTCAATGGACCGTAATCGCGGGTCCATGTGTCGTTGGTCTTGCAGGTGGCGACAAGTATCTGCTTGCGCGTGTCATCGTCGGGTAGCAGCGAGGCGACGCGGTCAGGCTCGGGTGTGGCGATAATCACCTTCTGACCGGCGCGCACAAGTGCGGCTGTCAGGGCGATATAGCATCGGTCCACCTCGTCGAGTATGTCGGCCCAGTCGGTGTCGCGATGAGGCCATGCCAGAAGGGTCGCGTCGAAGCGGGCATCCCATTCGGCAGGCATTCTCCTTGCGTTGGAAGGGGTTTGGGTATTGGTCATCGGTCGTAGTCGTTGTCAAGGGTGTCCCAGATGGATTCCTGATTGTCGAGATATTCCTCACAGAAGTCGAGGAAACCACGCCGCTCAGAACTTCCGACCTCGTGGCACCACTGGCGGTAGAGCTTGTGCAGCTCGTCATCCTCTCCGACCATCTTTTTGAATTCGGCTTCGGCCATGTCGATGCTTCCGGCCTGCTGGATTACTTGATGGAATACTTCTGTGATGTCTTGAAAATCCATTGTCTGTCATGGTTGGGGGGCGTCAGGAGAGAGGGGGCGCCCCGTTGCATTGCTTTATTCTGGCTTGTTGGGGCAAAGATAATGATTTTTTTGAAAACCACACCAAATTTGCCGACTTAAAAACATTTCTTAACTTTGCAAACCAATCCGCCTCCCATCATTGTTTTATGGTAAAAAACCTCGGAAATGAAACGCAACTCGATATTTACTCTGCTTTCCCTGCTTCTCGCCCCGCTTCTTGTCTCGTGGATTGCCGATCCGTTGCTTGGCAAGGAGGGGTATGAGATGGAGACCGTCAGCCAGCCCAATGATTATTCGGGGGAAGTGGTGTCTACCGTCATCCGGCGGCTCCCGGAGGGGAAAAGGCCCCGCAAGGCGGTATTGTATGTCCACGGCTACAATGACTATTTTTTCCAGGACTCAATGGGACGCGAGTTCAATGACTCAGGATATGGCTTCTATGCCGTAGACCTGCGCAAGTATGGCCGTTCGCTCCTGCCGGGACAGCGTCGCTACGAGGCGCGTGACATGAGCGAGTATTTCGCCGACATAGATTCGGCCATCGCCCGGATGCGTCGCGACCGCGTCACCGATATCGTACTGATGGGGCATTCCACCGGAGGTCTCATCACATCATTATATATGGAAGACCATCCCGCCCCGGAGATAAAGGCTCTGATATTGAACAGCCCTTTCCTTGACTGGAATTTCACCGGATTCATTCGCAACGCCGCGATTCCTCTCGCCGCTGCCGCCGGGAAGTGGTTCCCCGACATAGAGATGTCGCAGGGCGATGATTCCGCATATGGCGAAAGTCTGCTGAAATCGAAGCACGGGGAATGGGAGTTCGACACAACCCTGAAGCTGCTTCACCCCGCGCCGATATCCTTGGGGTGGGTGAGGGCCATCGATCAAGGACAGAAGCGGCTGATTAAGAATGGCCGTGCCATCAAAGTGCCGGTGTTTCTGATGCGTTCGCGTCGCAGTGTGCATCCCGACGGATGGAGCCCGTTGGCCAACAGCGGCGATGCCGTCCTGAATGTCGATTCCATCTCGGCCCGTGGCCGTCGCCTGGGCTACAATGTGACCGAGGCGATTGTCGACAGCGGTCTCCACGACCTCGTCCTGTCGCGTCCCCGCGTGCGCCGCGCCGTCTACGAATCCATGTTCCGCTGGCTCCGCCGCCAGCCCGAATTCGTGGAGTGAGATTCAATATATTAAAACTGAATTGTAAATTTTGGCAGCAAACCGTTGCATACTATGCAACGGTTTGCTGTTATTTTATGCAGTTGTGTCTAATAATTGAAAAATATACATTTGAAAATTTGGTTAAGAGAGAAAGATTGTATTAACTTTGGAATAATTAAACTGTTAATTCCAAATCATTGATATGAATATTGACAAAATGAGGTTAAAATATATTCATAAAATATGGTCTGAATCTACGTATGCAATAACAAAAAAGGTGTTATTATTTATTGTGGCTTTAATTGGATTGAAGTCTGAGGCGTATGATTTTCAACAAGATGGTATTTGTTATAATATTCTTTCCGATAACGACTTGACCTTGGAAGTTACATTTGATGATAGGAATAATTCGTTATATCAAGATAAGATTTCAATTCCGCAAAATGTGATATATGATAATAAAACATATACTATTACTTCCATAGGTGTTAGTGCATTCACAGGATGTGTAAATCTGACAGAGGTAACAATTCCAAACACAGTTACGATAATTAAGGAAAATTCTTTTTCCAATTGTAGAAGATTGTCTAGAATAAATATTCCAAATTCTGTTAAATACGTTGGCCCTTCTGCATTTTATTATTGTACCAATTTGACAACTATAACCCTGTCTTCCGCTATTGATAAAATCAACGAGAATGTTTTTTCATATTGCTATAGTTTGTCGGAGATTAATATCCCTTCATCTGTTACGTCAATAGAAAGAGGCGCATTTAGCTTTTGTAGTAGTTTGACATCGATCATCGTCCCATCTTCTGTCCAACAGATTGGTGATTATGCTTTTTTCAAATGTGACAAATTACAAACTGTGTCGATACTTGCATCAATTCCAGGGATTCAGAATTACACTTTTAAAGATTGTTGCAGCTTAATGTCAATTAATATCCCTGAATCTGTTGAATTTATAGGAGAGTGTGCTTTCTTTGGCTGTGTTGGGCTGGAGAATATAGAGTTGCCTAATTCCGTCACACTAATAGGGAAAGAAGCTTTTTCATATTGTGAGAAGCTTTTGACAATACATATTCCCAACTCAGTAAAGACTATTAATGATGCGGCTTTTTCATTTTGCAGGAAACTGACTAGTATTATAATTCCTGATTCGGTTGCCTTTTTGGGTAATGGTATCTTTTTTGGATGTAGAGAGTTGACAAGTGCAATGTTACCTAATACTCTGACGATAATTCCTCCAAATACATTTTCTGGTTGTTATAGTCTCGTAGACATTATAATACCAGACTCAGTTATAGCAATAGGGGAATATTGCTTCAATGGTTGCTACAGTTTAGAGTCTATTAAGCTACCTCCTAATATCCGTTTCATAAGATATGGAGCTTTTGGGGACTGTCCATTCAAGGAAATCTATTGTTATATGATAGAACCGGCCACGTGTTCTTCAGTATTTACGGATGAGATTTTGAGGAATGGGATATTGTATGTTCCTAAAGGTTGCAAATCGAAATATGAAAAAATTGAGCCATGGGGAAAGTTTTATAATATCGAAGAAATGGATTTTTCTTGGTTGACAACTATAAAAACTAATGACACAACGGGTGTATATGCTAAGGATGGTTCAATAATTATAGAAAATAGGGGAGTTATAACAATGATATTCGATATGCAAGGACGTATGATATATTACGGTTCTGATAATATTATTCCCAATCTTAAAAAGGGATTTTATATAGTCAAATCAGGGGATTTGAGTATTAAAGTCGAAATTTAATAAGATTAGATAAATAATTTTCAACGGCAATAGATTTGGAGTAAGGTGTGATTAAATCGCATTATGGATAGATAAATTTAGGAGATTTTATAGATAATGTGCTAAAGTTTAATTTAATAGTGGTATGAATTCAATATAAATATTAATACTAAATCTTCTGAGAAGGTTTTCTTACGTGTAAATCGCTAATTTTGTACTTGCCAATTGAGAGTAGGGGACCAAGGGGATTTCGGGGAGGGAATGAAATTTTTGCGGCAAAATATTGGGGATTCCAAAAAGTTTAGTAAATTTGTGGCATTGAACTGTTTTTGGAAATTTTAATATCACCCGGGCGGATTTGGGTTATAACCGCCCCGCCAGGGAAAGGATATTTTCGGAATCTGTTACCATGAAAAGATCCGTGACTTTCTGAAACTGCTGACCATACGGTTTTCCGGAAATTTCCGGGAAACTGACTTTCATATAAATATGTAAATATTGTTAACCTCTTTATATATCATGGCAGAAAATAAAGAAAAACTGTTCACCCAGTTCCCTCCCGTCTCCTACGAGACCTGGAAGGCTAAGGTTGACGCCGACCTCAAAGGTGTCCCCTTCGAAAAGAAACTGGTGTGGAGAACCAATGAGGGTTTCTCGGTGCAGCCGATGTACCGCCGCGAGGACATCGCCGATTTCAAGACAACCGGCTCCCTCCCCGGCGAGTTCCCCTATGTCAGAGGTACCCGCGACAACAACCACTGGCTGACCCGCCAGGAGATTCTCCCCACAGATGCCGCCGAGGCTAACCGTGTCGCCCTCGACGTTCTCGGGAAGGGTGTCAACTCTCTCGGCTTCACCGTGAAGGAACCGACCGTGGCCACTCTCGACATCCTCCTGAAGGATATCAATGTCGAGGAGGTGGAGCTTAACTTCAACACCTGCCCCCGCAAGGCCCTCGACCTGGCCGCCGCCCTCGTGGAATGGCTCAAGGCCCGCAAGCTTGAGAAGGTCTTCAAAGGCTCGATTAACTATGACCCCCTGAAACGTGCGTTCCGCCACGGAGCCGATATCGACGCAAAGGCTGTCGCAGCCGAGGCTGTCGGTATGCTTGGCATCGTTGCCGATGTTCCCGGGTTGCGCTGTCTGGCTGTCAACTCGGTCGTGTTCAACAACGCCGGATGCTATATCTTCCAGGAACTCGGTTACGCCCTCGCATGGGGTGCGCAGTGGATGACCCTGCTGACCGAGGCCGGGGTGAAACCCGCCGTGGTCGCCGACCGCGTGAAGTTCAACATGGGTGTGAGCTCCAACTACTTTATGGAGCTTGCCAAGTTCCGCGCCGCCCGTATGCTCTGGGCCCAGATTGCCGAACAATACAAGCCCATCGAGAAGGAGGATTGCAAGATGGCTCTCCACGCCGTCACCTCCCGCTTCAACCAGACCCTTTACGATGCCCACGTCAACCTGCTGCGCAGCCAGACCGAGGCGATGTCTGCCGCCCTGGCCGGTGTCGACTCCCTGACCGTAACTCCGTTCGATGTCCCCTACAAGACTCCCGACGAATTCTCGGAGCGCATCGCCCGCAACCAGCAGCTCCTGCTGAAGGAGGAGAGCCATCTCGACAAGGTGGCCGACCCTGCCGGCGGTTCATATTATGTGGAGACCCTTACCGTCTCCATCGCCAAGGAGGCCTGGAAGCTCTTCCTCGAAGTCGAGGACAAGGGTGGCTTCTTCGCCTGTGTCAACGAAGGCGACGTGCAGAAGGCTGTCAATGCCTCCGCCGTGAAACGTCATGACGACATGGCCCGTCGTAAGGAAATCCTTCTTGGAACCAACCAGTTCCCCAACTTCAACGAATTTGCCCAGGCCAAGATTGAGGTCGGCTCGTCGGCTGCCGCTGAGGATGCTGAGGTCAAAGGTGAGGTCAAGGAGCATTCTTGTGGCTGCGGCGGCAATTGCCAGACCAACCCCGAGAAGGCCCTCAACACCGCCCGTATGGCCAGTGACTTCGAGCTGCTGCGTCTTGCTACTGAGGCCGCTTCGAACCGTCCGAAGGTGTTCATGCTGACCATCGGCAATCTTGCCATGCGTCTCGCCCGCGCCCAGTTCTCCTCCAACTTCTTCGGCTGCGCCGGTTACGAGATTATCGACAACATCGGCTTCAAGAGTGTAGAGGAGGGTATCAACGCCGCCATAGAGGCCAAGGCCGACATTGTTGTCCTCTGCTCCTCTGACGATGAGTATGCCGGATTCGCTCCCGAGGCGTTCAAGCTTCTCGACGGACGTGCCGAGTTCGTGGTTGCCGGTGCTCCCGCCTGCACCGAAGACCTCAAGGCCGTCGGAATACAGAACTTCATCCATGTCAAGAGCAACGTCCTCCAGACCCTCCAGGAATTCAACAGCCGTCTTCTCAAAAAGTAACTTCCAGCTATGAAACCCGATTTCAAAAAGATAGATATAATGGCCGACGCCTTCGGTGCGCCGGCTGCGGCTCCCGCCCGCGATCCCGAGCAGGACTGGCTGACCCCTGAGCTTATCCCCGTCAAGCCGGTCTACACCAAGGAGGATCTTGAGGGAATGGAACACCTCGACTATGTCGCCGGTCTTCCCCCCTTCCTCCGTGGCCCGTACAGCGGTATGTACGCCATCCGTCCCTGGACCATCCGCCAGTACGCCGGATTCTCCACTGCCGCCGAGTCAAACGCCTTCTACCGCCGCAACCTCGCGTCGGGTCAG
>URLF01000116.1 GCA_900548705.1 uncultured Porphyromonadaceae bacterium
TTGCCGGGGATTATCGCCGCGAGGGAGCGGTTGATGATAGCCGTCGTCTGCTTGCCGTTTCCCAAACCAAGGAAGCTTCATCATTTTTCCGTATGCTCAACTCGGTTGCCGTCATATACAGGGGGATGGGACTTCCCGGCATCTCACGTTTGCTTCGCCCGTTTTTCCGATAAGCGATAGTGTAAAAAACAATGCGGAGATGTGACTGGCAATCCCGGTTGGGATGGCGTCACACCTCCGCGTTGCTGTATGTTTCCCGTTTATTTCTCTTTTGACAGGTCGAGGACTACATTGTCCTTGGATTTGTCGACATACTGGCGGCGCAGCGGATTGGCGGTGCGCTCCGCGTGGTTGAGGCGGTTGCGGTAGATGTCGATGGCGGCGTAAAGGGCTTCGCGCATTGAATCGGGGGATGCCTCACCTTTTCCCGCGATGTCAAACCCTGTGCCATGGTCGGGGGAGGTTCTGACGAATGGCAGTCCGGCGGTGAAATTTACCCCGTTTCCCCCCGCTATGGTCTTGAAGGGCGCGAGTCCCTGGTCATGATACATGGTCAGAATGCCATCAAACTTGCGGTAATTGCCGCTCCCGAAAAAGCCGTCAGCCGCATATGGCCCGAAGGCATGGATTTTCTTTGCGCGTGATTCCTCCACGGCGGGAAGTATGATGTCTTTCTCCTCGGAACCGAGCAGCCCGTTGTCTCCGGCATGGGGATTGAGGCCAAGCACTGCGATACGGGGCTTCACGATTCCGAAATCCTGAATCAGTGACTGGTTGAAGAGTCGGAGCTTCTCCATGATATTCTCCTTGGTTATCGCCTCGGCGACTTTAGAGATGGGGAGATGAATGGAGACGAGCGCCACTCTCAGGGTGTCATTGAAGAGAATCATCAGGGCTTTGTTGCCGTCGCCGATTGATGCTTCCAGGTATTCGGTGTGGCCCGGGAATGTGAACAGTTCGCTATGGATGGTGGATTTGTTTACCGGAGCGGTGAGCAACACATCTATTTTCCCGGCGCGGAGGTCGGCCACGGCTCTTTCAAGAGCCTCGAATGCGGCTTTGCCCGCTTCCGGCGAGGGATGTCCCGGTTCGACCTTGGCATCCTCTCCGATGACATTGATTATGTAGGCCTGCCCGTCGGTGGCGTTTTCCGCATCCTTGATTTGGACGGGAGCTGCCCCCTGGAGGGAGAGCTGTTTGCGGTAGTTGGCGGCAATCTTGGCAGAGCCGTAGACAATCGGGGTGCATAATTCAAACAACCGGTTGTCATCCAGCATTTTCAGGATGACTTCGTAGCCGATTCCGTTGAAATCTCCGTGGGTGATACCCACCTTTATCTTATCTGACATAATGAATTGAATCTATGTTGTTTATGAAAAGTCTGTATCATTGGGCCGCACGGGCTGGCCGGTATAGTTGGCCAGCGTGTCGCGCAGGCGGGTCACCACCATCGCCCTGAGTTCGCGAGGTGCCTCGACCACCACCTGATTCCCCATAGCTATGATGTCCGAGACGAAATCGGAGGTCAGGCAGAGACGGTAGGTGAATCGGGAATACCCGTCATTGATTTCCTCCTGCTGGGAGTGGTGGAGAGGAAGGGCGCGGAGGTATTTGGCTTGCCTCGGATCGACGCGAAGCACCACCTGACGGGCCTCACCCTTGTCGACCATTATCCCGTATGCGTCTTTGAAATATGTTTTCGGGTCGGTGGCGGCGGGGAGAGTGAAGGTGCGCGGCTGGATTTTCAATCCGCTGATTCGGTCGAGGGCGTAGGTCTTCACCTTTCCGGAGGATGTCTCGCGTCCGGTCACATACCATATCTGACGGTAGATTCTGAGAAACCAAGGCTCGATTTCGACATCGCGACTGGGATTGACGCGCGAGTGGGAATGGTAGTCGAAAGTGACCGTTCGGCATTCGCGCAACGCGTCCATCATGCTCGAAAGATGTTCTCTTGCCGACGGCACCTCCTCCAGCATTATCCGCGACGCGATTTCGCGTGAACCCTGGAGGACATTGCTCGTGGCAGAGGCGTTGAGGAGCCAGTTGGTTATCTGTTCCCCCGCCGAGCCGGGCTCTTCCTCGATATAGTATTCATAGGTGGCCGGGTCGCAGAGGATGGTCACCGAGAAAAGCTCCTCGATTGCCTGACGGTAGTTGTAGAATGTGCGCCGTGGAATCCTTGTCTCCCCGTTAGCGAAGGGACTGTTGGCCCAGCTCCGGTCCAACTCCTTGCGGGAGATGCGGCCGAAACGTTTGATTGTGTCGACAATCCAGATATAGCGGTTGAGAAGGTCGCGGGCCATAGCGGTCAGAAATCGTGGGGAATACCGACCAGCCGGATAGTGGTCAGGGGGTGTTGTGGGTCGTTGGTTATAATCTGAAGCCGGGAGTTCAACAACGGCGCGGAAAACTCCGTCGGGTCGAAAGTCACGGTAATTATGCCCGATTTTCCCTTCTTTAGCTTTGAGAAAGGAGCATTGACGGTGAAGCCCGGTTCGGAGGTATGCACCCGTCTGATGAGCATGTCGTTTTTCCCGGTGTTGGTTACCCGCAGCTGGCGTGTGATCGGTTGTCTCGACCTGGAGAAATCTCCATAGTCGAGCATGTCGGTGTCAGTGACAATCACCGGTGCGTCAGCAAGCTGTTTCTCTGTCATCCCGGAAAAATCCTCCTCTATGATTGATGCGATTTCGACCTTGACCGGTGGCTCGCCTGGCACATTCAGCGTCAGGGAGTCGGTAAGGATACCGTATTGGGTGGATTTGGTGGGAGCTAAGACGAAGGAATAGACACCCTGTTCTCCGGGTTGCACTGTGTCATGGGCCGCTGTGACCCGCAGGTATGAAGGGATGTCGGACCATCGGGGCACCACCGGCTCGTGGGAGGAGTTGTATACCTCCACGAACTGCGATTTTATCTTGCCGGTCTTGACAGTCCCGAATGTGACCATATTGCCACGCAGGCGTATCGGACCGACGGCGACCGGGAAACGTGACCTCAGGGTGTTCTGTGCGCCGATTACCACCCCCTTGATGAGAAGTCTCTCAGTGGAGTCATTGGACAGTTTGACCATCAGCGACTTGGAGAACCGTCCCGGGCGTCCGGATGGGTTGTAGACCACAGTGATTGCCGCCGTGTCGCCACGGTTGATTGTGGCTTTTGAATATTGCGGCACGGTGCATCCGCAGGAGGAGCGCACATGGTCGATTGTCAAGGGTTCTCCCGAGTCGTTGATGAACTTGAACTCGGTGGAAACCTTTCCGTCATCCTCGTTGAACGCCCCGAAATCATGTTCGGTCTCCAGCCATCGTGCCTGGGCTTGTGACAAGACGGTCACGAAGGCCATCAGCAATGTCGCCAATATCTGTCTCATGGCTTCGGTCAGTTGGCGGGAGTGACGTTACCCTTGATTTTCAGGGTGAGCTTTTTCTTCCCCTTGATGTTGGTGCGCACTGTCACAGTCTTTGTGAACTCTCCGGGGCGCCCTTTGGGATTGTAAGTTACCGTGATTTTATCCTTCTTCCCCGGATTAATCGGTTTGCGGGGGTATTCCGGACGGGTGCATCCGCATGAAGCCGATGCATTTACGATAAGCAGCGGAGCATCCCCGGTGTTGGTGAACTCGAATGTGTGGGTCACCGACCCGCCGTTTTCCGGAATCACACCGAAATCGTAAGAGGTCTTGGCGAAAGATATGTCAGGTGTGCCATCCTGGGGTTTTTCGGCTTTTGCCAGCGATGCCACTAACATCAGCAGCGGCAACAGAAGTATCTTGAGTTTCATAAGGCAGTATTAAGCTTTGCAGAGTTATTTTGATTTTCCGGCAAGCATTCCGCATGCGGCCATGATATCCTCACCTCTTGAGGCGCGGATTGTGGCGGTGATGCCATCCTCGTTGAGCTGGTCGCGGAAACGCTCCATCTGAGCCATCGAGCAAGGTTGCAGGTCGGAGTCCGGGATGGCGTGGAAGCGGATAAGGTTCACACGGCAGTCGAGTCCGCGCAGTATCTTGGCCAGTTCGCGGCAATGACGCGCGTCATCGTTGACACCACGGAACATTATGTATTCAAACGACAGCCGCCGCTGATGGGCGAAGTCATAGTTGCGGAGCAGTTCCAGCACATCCCTTATCGGCATCCCTTTCTCTACCGGCATCAATGACGCACGTTCTGAGGGGTAGGGGGAATGAAGAGATATGGCGATATGTACTTTGGTGGTCTCTATCAGTGTCTTAAGCTCCTTTATTTTCCCAATCGAACTTACTGTGATACGCTTCGGGCTCCAGGCCATACCCCACGGGGCGGTGAGAATCTCAATCGCGTCAAGCACAGGCCCCAGATTGTCAAGAGGTTCTCCCATGCCCATGAACACCAGGTTGGTCAGTGTCTCGCTTTCGGGAATGGACAATATCTGGTTCATGATGTCGGCGGCAGTCAGGTTGCCGTGGAAACCCTGCCGTCCGGTCATGCAGAAGGAGCAGTTCATCTTGCATCCGGCCTGGGAAGAGACACACAGTGTGGCGCGGTCTCCATCAGGGATGTAGACGCTCTCTATGTCGCGTCCTCCGACACCCGGAAAAAGGTATTTGACAGTGCCGTCCGTGCTTCGGGCCTCGGTGAGGGGGGCATGCAGCCCTACCTCATATTTGTCTTCCAGGCGGCCGCGGGCCTGTTTGGATAATTCGGTCATCTCCTGTATTGAGGTCGCGCGGTTGACATAAAGCCGCCGAGCAATCTGTTTGGCGGCGAATTGTGGCATGCCGCAACCTGCGGTCACGCGCCTCAGACCTTCAAGAGTCAGACCTATGAGTGGTGATTTCTTTTCCATGACATATGTTTCCGATGTGGTGGTACGGAAATTCCTTTAATCTAAACAACAAAGGTAAGGAAAAATTTCATCAGGGCAAGCCCGGATGTGCATAAATATTGCCCGCCCCGCTCTTCTTCCACGCGATATCCGGCAAATAGGGAAATAAAAAAAGGCCGACGGAAAAAATCCGGGGCCTTGTAGACTGTAAATCTTTACAGCTGTCATCTGCGGGTCAGGAACGACCCGGGATGGCGCGGGTTGATGGCTGATTATTCAGCAACAGCAGCAGCGACAACAGTGTCAGCAGCTACAGTATCAGCAGCAACGGTGTCAACGGTCTCAACAACCTCAACAACCTCGGTAGCTACGGTATCAGCAGCTTCAGCAGCGTTCTCGTCAGCAGCCTTGTTGCCGCAGGAAATCATCGACATACCAGCGATGACAGCGAAAGAAAGGAATAACTTCTTCATTTTCTTTTCAAGTTAAGTAATAAAACAATTTTTTAGTGCTTCAAAAACACTGCAAAGGTAATACGATTTTTCGGGACGGCCAAACATTTTTTGCAGATTTTTTCATTAAAAACTGTTTTACAACATTTTTTGTATTGTCTTTGGTGATTAAACCTTGTGGTAACTATCTGTGGAATTGATAGTTACGTAAATGGCTCGGAAATGGGTCAAATTAAAAAAAGGTTTAACGGGGGATGGAAAATTGACGCGTGGAATCTCGGTCTTTTTCAAGTTGGGAGGCCAGCTCGTCTGTGGATGAAAATCTTATTTCGTCCCTCAGCCGATGATAGAAATCCAGCGTGATATCCTTGCCGTAAATGTCCCCCTCGAAGTCAATTATATGTGCCTCTATGGATGGAACGGCGTGTGGGCCATCCACGGTGGGGCGCGTCCCGATGTTGACCATGGCTTTTCGCCTGTGACCATCCACAGTGGCCACACAGACGTAGACCCCTCGGGCAGGAATCAGTTTTGACGGATGTGGAGGGAAAATGTTGGCGGTAGGGAATCCTAAAGTGCGGCCCAGACGCTTCCCACCTACCACCGTGCCGGTCAGGCTGTAAGGATGGCCGCTCATAAGATTGGCTTGCTCGATGTCCCCGGTCGCGAGTGCTTCCCGGATGCGGGATGAGGAGACAGGCAGTGGCTCATTGTCTTCACTGTGACGGAAGCACGCCGCGTCCATAAGTTCGATGCCGCAGTCGGCGGCAATCCTGCGGTAATCCTCAGAAGTAAGGTCACGTTCCGTGCCGAAGCGGTTGTTGAATCCCCGGAGGATGAAATCTACATTGTAACGCTCGTGGAGCATCCCTAAGAATTCCGAGGCGCGCAGGTGGCGCAGCTCTTCGTCGAATACAATGAATCCTGTCTGATTCACGGATATTCCGGCTTCTACAAGGAGCGACAGTTTTTCGACAGGTTCGGAGAGCAGCTTGGGGGCGATGGCCGGATTTACGACGGAAAGGGGATGGAAGGGGAAGGTGAACACCATCGGGACCATCCCTCGGGCGGCCGCCTCTTTTTTCAGGGTGTCGATAAGGAAGCGGTGGCCCAGATGAACCCCGTCAAACATCCCTACGACCCCTGCTCTCCTTTCCCCGTCTGTCACCATCTTTTCAGAAAGTCCCATCCTGCTGCAGCTCACTCTTCGGTTTCAGGTAAAAGCTGATAGAACTCCTTGCCGGGGGCGACCCATATCGTCTTGAAACCGAGTTTGGCGGCTG
>URLF01000117.1 GCA_900548705.1 uncultured Porphyromonadaceae bacterium
GTGGCGGCGTGCCGGTTTCCACCGATATATTTCGCGGGTTGCTTCGGCATCCGCCGCCCCCACTGCCGTCAAGGAGGATGGTGGTGTTGATGGAGCTGATGTTTTTGAGGGAGAAATCGTAGATGTTGCTTCCGACGGCCCGATTACTCTGAAGTTGCGTTCAGGGGAGTTGAGGGTGTTCAACTTCAAGGAGATTGTGGCAGTGATATAGGTCCGGGTAAATGTGAAAAAAAGAGCCGTTATTTATGAAAAAGGTATAAAACAAGAACGGGGCGTCAGTCGCGACGGCCCGTTCTCTGGGATAATGATGTATCTTTTATTTACTTTGCTCTAATACTTATGAATTGTAGACTGTGTTTCTTAAGGTATGGTGATTTAAGTGCTATTAACTTAGTTGGTTGTAATCCCTTGTGGATTACACCTGCAAAGTTAAGGCGTGGATATTACACTTGTGTTACAGCGTATGTACAATTTTAAGACATTTTGATTATTAACTAATATTAACAAAATGAAGCGTTTTTCTAACCTAAATTAGGTGATATTTCGTTTCAGGGTTGCGGAGAATCGCTTGGAATTGGTTAATTTTGCATCGGAAGAATAAAATAACATTAAGATGTCAACCTTAAACCGCTTTTCGGGTTTCGCGCTTGCTGCAGGCGCTACCCTGATGATGCTGACCGGTTGTAGCAAGAAGCTCAACCAGTTTCAGGCCGATTATTTCTCTGTGAACCCTAACCCGCTGGAGGTGACCGGCGACCGTGTGCCTGCCACCGTCACAGCCCGCATTCCTGCCAAATTCTTCGTGAAGAATGCCCAGGTTACCGTGACCCCTTATCTCTGTTATGACGGGGGTGAGGTAAGTTCCCAGCCTTACTCCTTCCAGGGGGAGAAGGTGCGTGGCAACGCTCCGGTCATCAATTATGAGAATGGCGGTACGGTCACCATCCCCGTGATGTACAACTATTCCCCGGAGATGCTCAAATCCACCCTCCAGCTCGCCTTCAATGTCACCCAGGGCAACAAGCAGTATGTGCTTCCCCGTGTGACGGTCGCCGAGGGTGTTGTAGCCACCGCCGCCCTTGCTGATGCCCGCACTGTCAATCCCGCTCTCGCTCCCGACAAGTTCCAGCGGATAATCAACGAGAAGTACAACGCCGACATCCACTTCCTGATTAATCAGGCCAATATCCGCGACACCCAGACCAAGTCGGCTGAGATGACTGCCCTCAACCAGCAGATTCTGGCCGCCAAGGGTGATTCGACCCGCCAGATTGAGGAAATCAATATCTCCTCCTATGCTTCCCCCGAAGGCTCGCTTGACTTCAACACCCGTCTTGCCGAGAAACGTGAGGCTACCACCACAGACTTTATGAAGAACCGTCTGAAAAAAGACAATGTCACCGAGTTCGGCGAACTGACCGCCAACTTCACCCCCGAGGACTGGGAAGGTTTCCAGAAGCTCGTCGCCGCCAGCGACATCCAGGACAAGGAGCTGATTCTTAGCGTCCTGTCGATGTATAAGGATCCCGAGCAGCGCGAGAAGGAAATCCGCAACCTCTCCTCTATTTTCGACCAGCTCGCCGACCAGATTCTTCCCCAGCTCCGCAAGAGCCGCATCACTGCCTCCATCAACGTAATCGGCAAGAGCGACGAGGAGATTCTGAAATATTTCGAGACCGACCCCTCCAAACTGTCTGTCGACGAAATCCTCTATGCCGCCACCCTGTATGACAACAACGGCGACAAGATGAAGGTCTACAACAAGGCCGCAGAGCTTTACCCCAATGATTACCGCGTATACAATGACCTCGGTCTTACCCAGTATGTGGCCGGCGACTATGACGGTGCGCGTGCCAACTTCAACCAGGCCGCCCGTCTCAATCCTGCCGCCGCAGAGCCTCAGATGAACCTCGGTCTGATTTCTCTGGTCAACAAGGATTACCGTATCGCCAACCAGAAGTTCGGCTCAGCCGCCGGTATCGACGAGCTTGGCGACGCAATGGGTACCTACTACCTGATGACCGGCGATGCCCAGTCGGCTGTCAAGGCTTTCGGCCAGGCAAAGAGCAACAATGCCGCCCTCGCCCAGATTCTCACCAAGGATTACAGCAAGGCCAAGTCTACTCTCGGCGCTATCAACAATCCCGATGCGATGACCTACTATCTCACCGCCGTCCTGGGTGCGCGTACCAACAACGACAAGATGGTCAGCTCCAATCTCCGTCAGGCTGTCAAGCTCGACCGCACTCTCGCCACCCGCGCCATGAACGACCTTGAGTTCAAGAATTTCAACCTCTCCACTATCCTCTGATAAAAACTGACAAAAGATTGGGACGCGGCCTGTGTTAAACGCAAGGCGCGTCCCAATTTGTTTAACGATATGGCTTCAAGAACCCCATCCCAACGCCCCTCCTCATCTTCCCGCCGCCCTGCGTCTCCGAGAAGCGGCCGTCCCGCTACACGACAGAGTTTCCCTCAGTTTCCTACATCAAGCAAACCAAAGCGCTCGAAATCCCCGATGTCCGGCGGTGTGCGCGGGCTGGGATTCTCTTTGCTGGTCATTGTCATCGCGGTGATCGCCTATCTTGTGGTGACCGCAAAGAAACCCGCCCACAAAGATGGGGGAGGGGTGGCCACCACCGCAGAGAGATTGCAGGAGGTGAAGAATCCCGCCGGTCTGCGTGAGGAGATTATCCCTTACACAGGTATGACTGTGTCATTCAATCGCAACACTCACGAACCAAACTGGGTGGCGTGGGAGCTGCTCGGCAGTGAGGTCACCGGAGAGTCTGGGCGTGAGCCGGGCTTCCTTGTCGACCCCGAAATCGACGGATGCGCGTTGCCCGAGGATTACCGCAACACTGGGTTCGACCGGGGGCATATGGCTCCTGCCGGAGATATGAAATGGCATCCCCAGGCTATGCGCGAGTCCTTCTACATGACCAACATCTGTCCGCAGTCTCCCGACCTAAACCGTGGTGCCTGGAAGAAGCTGGAGGAGAAATGCCGCCAGCGGGCCGAGGCTGACAGTTCGCTGGTCATCATCTGTGGGCCTGTGTTTGACAAATCCGGCCCCGCCGCACGCATTGGTGGCACCGGAGTGGCCGTCCCTCAAAGTTTCTTCAAGGTGATACTTGCCCCGTTTGTAGAGCATCCTTGGGCGATAGGATTCATCATGCCCAACGGATATGTCGATGGCGGTATGCAGAAAGCTGCAGTGCCGGTTGACCAGGTGGAAACCCTTACCGGCTATGATTTCTTCTCGGCGTTGCCTGATTCGATTGAGAACGACATCGAGGCACGTTGCGATTTCAACGCCTTCTCCCGTATCCCGCGAAGGAAGTGACATATAAGTCTGCGGCAGAAAGACAGTGTCTCGACTTTTGTGTGAGAGTGAAAACATTGTTGCCTCCGTGGCGGTTATATAAATACGAACTATACATAACCGTTTCAAACTTTATAAGACTATGGCAACAACAAAATCCATCAAGGGGACCAGGACTGAAAAGAACCTGGTGACGGCTTACGCCGCCGAATCGATGGCTTACACCCGCTACACTTATTATGCTCAGCAGGCCGACAAAGAGAATTATTTCCCTATCGGAGTTATTTTCCGTGAGACAGCCGATAATGAACTTCACCACGGCAAGGTGTTCTTCAAATTGCTCGAAGGGGGCAATGTCGAAGTTCCCCTGGGGATTGATGCCGGAGTGATTGGAGACACTGCTTCCAATCTGGCGACCGCTATGAAGGAGGAGGAGATGGAGGGTGTCGAACTCTACACAAATGCCGCCAAAGTGGCTGAAGAGGAGGGCTTCCCCGAAATCGCATCCCATTTCCGCGCGATTGCCGAGGTGGAGGACCATCATAAGAGGCGTTTCGCCCGTTATCTCAAGCAGGTAAAGGATGGCACAGTATGGAAACGCGACCACGCCATCAAATGGAAATGTTTGGTTTGCGGTTACATTTTCGAGGGTACAGAGCCTCCAGCCGTCTGCCCCGGCTGCGATCATCCCCGCGAACACTATATGGCCATGGATGAAGCCGACGAATAATCCCCTCCATATTGACAAGCGTTGATAAAAGCCGGCCCGGTCTCCTGAATTGAAAGGAGACCGGGCTGATTTTATAATGGGTTGTCGCGTATGTCTGGGGGGGTTATTTCTCGCGTATGAAGATGGCGATGGGGGTGCCGTTGAAATCCCAGGTGTCGCGGAGCTTGTTTTCGAGGAAACGGCGGTAAGGCTCCTTCACCCACTGCGGGAGGTTGCAGAAGAAGATGAATGTCGGAATCTGCGCCCCCTTGAGCTGGGTGACATATTTGATTTTGATATATTTTCCCTTGTTGGCAGGAGGGGGATACGCGCCGATGGCCTCAAGCATGACCTTGTTGAGTTGTGAGGTGGGAATTTCGCGGCGACGGTTCTTGTAGACCTCCACGGCTGTCTCCAGCACCTTGAAGATACGCTGCTTTGTCAACGCCGAGCAGAAGATGATGGGGAAGTCGGTGAAGGGCGCGAAGCGGTTGCGGATGGCCTGCTCGAAATGTTTCTGTGACTTTTCAGAGCGGTCTTCGGCGATGTCCCATTTGTTGACGCAGACCACAAGGCCCTTCTTGTTGCGCTGTATCAGCGAGAAGATGTTGGCGTCCTGGGCCTCGATGCCTCGGGTGGCGTCGATCATCAGGATGCAGACATCCGAGGCCTCGATGGCACGGATTGAGCGGATTACCGAGTAATATTCGATATCCTCGTTGACCTTCTGTTTCTTGCGGATTCCGGCGGTGTCTACGAGGTAGAAGTCGAAACCATACTTGTTATAGCGGGTGTAGATGCTGTCGCGGGTAGTCCCGGCAATGTCGGTGACAATATGGCGGTCTTCGCCGATGAAGGCGTTGATGAGCGACGACTTGCCGGCGTTGGGGCGTCCGACGATGGCGAACTTCGGGATTTCGTCGAGGTTCTCCTGGTCGTCGGTAGGCTCGGGGAGCTTCTTGACAATCTCGTCGAGGAGGTCGCCGGTACCGTATCCGCTGACGGCGGAAACGGGATAGGGGTCACCAAGGCCGAGGCTGTAGAACTCCGGGACATTGTATAGCCAGTCGTTGGAGTCGACCTTGTTGGCCACCAGTATGACCGGCTTCTTGGATTTGCGCAGAATCTCGGCGACATGGTCGTCGAGGTCGGTGACACCGTTCATCGCGTCCACGACAAACAATACTTCGTCGGCCTGCTCGATGGCCACGGCCACCTGCTTGTTGATTTCCTCTTCAAAGATGTCTTCGGAGTTGACCACCCAGCCGCCGGTGTCAACGATGGAGAATTCGCGGCCACACCAGTCGACCTTGCCGTACTGGCGGTCGCGGGTGGTGCCGGCGGTCCCGTCGACGATGGCCTGCCTCGTCTCGGTGAGGCGGTTGAAGAGTGTCGACTTCCCGACGTTGGGACGCCCGACGATGGCTACAAGCTGACTCATATATCTTTAGTAGATGGTTGTTTTTGCAAAGTTAGTAAATTTTTTTGAATCGGATTATTCGATATATCCGAAGGCTTTGAGCTTGTTCTCGCGATTGCGCCAGTTGGGTTCCACTTTGACGAAAAGCTCAAGGTAGACCCTCTTGCCGAAGAAGGTCTCGATATCCTTGCGTGCCTCTGTGCCGACACGTTTGAGCATCGCGCCCCCTTTGCCGATGAGGATTCCCTTCTGGGAGTCGCGCTCGACATAGATGGCTGCCATGATATGGATGGCGGTCTCCTTCTCCTCGAATTTCTCGACTATCACCTCCACCGAGTAAGGAATCTCCTTGTCATAGTTGAGGAGGATTTTCTCGCGGATGATTTCGGTGACGAAGAAACGGGCCGGTTTGTCGGTCAGCGCATCCTTGCCGAAATATGGGGGTGAGGGGGGAAGCAGCTCGATAATACGGTTCATCAGGTTGGAGGTGTTGAAGTTCTCCTTGGCCGAGATGGGGAAGACCTCGGCGTTGGGCAACGTTTCCTTCCACCGGGCGATGATGGTGTCAAGCTCACCGTTGCCTTTGAGCAGGTCGATTTTGTTAATGACCAACAGCACCGGCATCTTCTGTTTGGCTACTTTTGAGAGGTAGTCGGCGTTCTTGTCGGGAGTCTCCACGACATCGGTGACGTATAGCAGCACGTCGGCATCGGTGAGTGCGCCCTCGGCGAAGTTGAGCATGCTCTCCTGGAGCTTGTAGTTGGGCTTCAGCACACCAGGGGTGTCGGAGAAGACAATCTGGTAGTCGGGGGTGTTGACGATGCCCATGATGCGGTGGCGTGTGGTCTGGGCCTTGGAGGTGATGATGCTGACGCGTTCGCCGACGAGGTCGTTCATCAGTGTGGATTTACCGACATTGGGGTTGCCGACGATGTTTACGAATCCGGCCTTGTGGCCCGGTTTTACCTCCCTGTCCTCTTTGAGGAATGTCTTTGCGGCCTCTTCGGGATTTTCGGTTACAAAAGGTTCGAGTGCCTCGCTATTGGGGTTGGTTGTGAG
>URLF01000118.1 GCA_900548705.1 uncultured Porphyromonadaceae bacterium
CGGCCACTGTCGCCGACGGTGTTACCGGCTCGCGCACCAACACCAACACCGAGCTTATCGGTCAGGGACTGGCCAACATCGCCGTCCCCTTCATCGGCGGAATCCCCGTCACCGGTGCCATCGCCCGCACGATGACCAACATCACCAACGGCGGACGCACCCCCGTGGCCGGTATCGTCCACGCCCTCGTGCTGCTGGCGATTTTCATCTTCCTGATGCCGCTGATATGCCTGGTGCCGATGGCCTGCCTGGCCGCCGTCCTTATGGTGGTGGCTTACAATATGAGCGGCTGGCGCACCATCGTCGGTCTCTTCAAGGCCCCCAAGAGCGACCTGTCGGTGCTGGTGGTCACCTTCCTGCTGACCGTCATCCTCGACCTGACCATCGCCATCGAGATCGGGCTGCTCCTCGCCGTGGTGCTCTTCCTGCGCCGCGTCATGGAGAACACCCAGATCAGGGTCTACTCCGAGCAGCTTGATGTCGCCGAAGGCACCGACCTCGACGCCGCCCACCATGAAGTGCTTGACGTCCTCCCCGGCGTGGAAGTCTACGAAATCGACGGCCCCTTCTTCTTCGGCATCGCCACCAAGTTTGAGGAACTGATGCGCTCCACCCCGGGACAGAAACCGGTAGTGCGCATCCTGCGAATGAGGAAAGTCCCCTTCATCGACTCCACCGCCCTCCACAACCTGGAGATACTCATCACCTCCTCACAGGCCGACAACATCCACGTCGTCCTCTCCGGAGTCCGCGACAGCGTCCGCCAGACCCTCGTCAAGGCCGGCATAGACCGCCTGGTCGGCGAAGACCATGTCTGCTCCCACATCTCCCAGGCCGTCGTGATGGCCAACCGCATCGCCTCCAGTGCCACCGGCCCCACCCCCGACAAAGAAACCGTCACCCTCGCCTGACCCCTCCCTCCCCTGTCCCCAATACTCCCAAACATCCCAAATATCCCCTCTTGTAGGGACGCGCCGTGGCGCGTCCGCGTCAACCTGACCATCAAGAGGGAGAAAGGGTCTCACGCAGATTCCGCAGATACGCAGATTTTACGCAGATTTAATTCTGATTCAAGGGAAAGTCTCGCAGATTACACAGATTACGCAAAGGCCATCCGGATGGAAACCCCAACAACTTTCCGCCGGATGGCCTTTGCGTAATCTGTGTAATCTGCGAGACTTTTCCCTCAACTTGCGAGCCTCCTATCGCCTTCCGCGGAATCTTTATCGCTTTCCGCGAGTCCCATAAAATCGCAATATATTGTGATTTTACATCAAAAACTTCTCTTTCCGGGGTATTCTACTCCAAAAATCACAATATATTGCGATTTTTGTATTCCGTATCCCGATTTTTTCCGTATCTTTGTCAAAAATCACAACATATTGCGATTATCATGGACGCGAAAAGTATCGGCCGCTATATAAAATTGCGACGGAAGGATTTCAACATATCCCAATATACATTGGCAGCCTTATCCTCTATCAGCGTTAACACTCTTGTCGCTATCGAACGGGGAGAGGGAAATCCTCGCCTTGAAAACATCCTGTCGGTACTCGACACTTTGGGATTACAATTAACCGTGACTGTCAAATCTGATAATACGCCGACCTATGAGGAGATGTGAAATCCTGCTGCACGGGGTGAAAGCCGCTGTGCTCACGGAATATGACAACGGGACATATGAGTTTGTCTACGACACTGACTATCTTGGTTCGAAAGATAGTCAGCCTGTAAGTCTGACTATGCCATTGCAAAAAGAGCCTTACATCTCCGGCTACCTGTTCCCTTTTTTCGCCAATCTCCTCTCTGAGGGGGACAACCGCAAGATGCAAGCTGCCATACTGCGCATAGACCCCGAAGATGACTTCGGTATTCTATTGGCTTCGGCCCAATTCGACACAATTGGAGCCGTGACCGTCAAACCTGTCAAATAACCCCTGATTTAACAACGTCATGGAACTGCCTATATGCCCCTCATCTCTCACTCCGGGCTATACAACATATTCACCGGAAGCCACCAAAGCCCTCTTCGACGGGGTGACAACAAGCCATATGTTGCCTTATCCCTCTCCATCATCCAACACCGTGGAGGCCAAGGAAGCCATAAAAAATTCAGGCAGGCTGTCGCTATCAGGCGCACAGCCCAAGTTCGGTATGGTGACGGAAAACGGCTCTTTCCGCTACACTAATGATGGGGAACAGAGCACTTACATCCTTAAACCTCGTCCGGTCGCCTTGTATATCCTCAACCCGGAATTCTGTGCCGCCAATGAAAACCTTACAATGCAGATTGCCGCACAGGCCTACCGTATCGAGACTGCGGCCAACGGGTTATGTTTCTTTAATGACGAGAGTATGGCATATGTCACACGGCGATTCGATGTCCACGCTTCCGGAAAATATCAACAAGAGGATTTCGCCTCTCTGATGGGCTTGTCGAAAGCTAATGGAGGAAGTGACTTCAAGTATCTCAACGGTAGTTATGAGGAATGTGGAAACGTCATAAGCACTCATGTCAAAGCAGCCAGAATTGACCTCCTGCGTTTTTTCCAGCTAGTATTGTTCAATTTCATAACGCTAAATGACGACGCTCATCTTAAAAACTTCTCCCTCATTAACCGAAATGGAGAATACAGGCTGTCACCGGCATATGATTTGATGAATACCTCACTTCATCTTACGAATCCCCGAATTTTCGCATTGGATAACGGTCTGTTCCGTGAAGGTATGGATTTATCTGATGTGAGACAACCAGAGGGAAAGGATTTCATGGAGTTCGGCAGACGGATTGGTTTGCCTGAACGATTGGTAAAAGAAGAAATTGCCCGTTTCTCCATTGAAAACAAAACTGCCACCGAACTTATCACCCGCTCATTCCTTTCCGACCACTTGAAAGAACGCTACCTGGATTCAATGCGTTATCGGCAAGCAATGTTACGACCATAAAAATACCCCCTGCCCCCTCCCCAAAAATATCCCAAATATCCCAAATATCCCAAACATCCCATCTTGTAGGGACGCGCCATGGCGCGTCCGCGTCAACCTTGACCATCAAGGGGGAAAGGATCTCACGCAGATTTCGCAGATACGCAGATTTTACGCAGATTTAATTCTGATTAAAGGGGAGGTTTCGCAGATATTATAAACAGATATTATAAAGGGAAAGTCTCGCAGATTACACAGATTACGCAGAGGCCATCCGGATGGAAACCCCAAAAACTTTCCGCCGGATGGCCTCTGCGTAATCTGTGTAATCTGCGAGACTTTTCCCTCAACCTGCGAGACTTTTCTATCAATCCGCGAGAGCTGTCTGGGAGGAGTCATGCGATTGAAGTAACTTTTTGTCCTACGGGAGGGGTGGACGGGGGTGTAACTTTGCGGAAAAAATGGTTGCTATGAAGACACAGATGAATTTTCAAGGGGGGCAGACCCCGGAAGGGATGGTAATGGAGGGGGTGAACCTGCGGCGCGATACCCTCAGTCCGGAGATATGGCGCAGATGCGGAATGCCCCGGAAGCTGTCGGAGACCGACGCGCTTCCGTTCGCGAGGTTCTCCCCGTTTGGTGACGGGAGGGAAATATGCCTGCTATGCGGCGGGGACAATACCTTGTATTATAAAATTATAACAGATGGGGAGGAGTCGGGGAAGGAACCGGCGGAGGAGTCGGCGGAGCAACCCCGGCTGTTGGCCGCGTTGCCTGCGCGTCCGCTGCTTGCGGTTATCTCGACCCCGGGGTTGATTCGGCTGCTGCTGGAGCATCAGCCTGACCAATACATCACTTATGACGGGGAACTGAACCTGTCGTTCCACGGCGCGATGCCCCAGCTTCCGGCCATAAAAGTCGTGGCCTCGGAATACAACACCCTCTACGGGACTGTCCCTGCGGTGAAACTGAGCGGAGGGAGTCCGGGAAGTTCCGGGTCTCAGCTCACCGCCGGTGACAACCGTCTGCTGACCAACGCCCTGACGGGATGTTACGACACCCTGTGCCACCAGGCGCGGGGCATGGGATATTGTGTGCAGCCGCGAATGGCACGTTACAGGTTGCTCGACGCGGCGGGTAACACGGTGGTGACGGGGCCGATGGTGCCGCTATCGGTGACCGATGGCTTCTCGGCCACCGGCAGTGTGGTGCAGATTTCCGATGACGGGCTCCAGAATCTCGGTGAGGGAAGGATGGAGATGGGGGTATACCGAGTGGCGGTGGTCGCCCCCGCCCGGTTGGTCGCGCCATGGAACAGAATCATCAGCAAGCTTGTGGTGGAGGTTACCGATGAAATCGACCCGATCTCAGCGGGGGAAGCCGCCCCTCACGGCATTTTACGCGATTCCGCGTCAGGAAGGGTGACGGTCACCTCACGCCTGCCCGGCCTCACCCACGGTATGGTCATCGACAAATCCCGTCTGAGGCTGTTGGGATTGGAAGCCATTGGATGGCCGATGAAGGTGGCGGCGGAGTTCGACATCCCCTTTGACGGGGGTGTGGGTGATACCGGAAGCATACACGCGATACCTGTCACCGGCTCACTCCCCTCCTCCCCGGCCATCGCGGAGTCATCGACGGCTATCGGGCGCACCTGGTCGGCGGCATTGGAAGCGGGAGAACTGACGGTGCTGTGCAATCCCTGCCGCAGGCAATCGGGAGGATGGTCGCCCGACTGCTTCATCGCCTCCCGCGACAGCGGGGACGGGACGGTATGGCGCATGGCGTTAAGCGTCAGGCTCTCCACCCCCGCCGGGGAGACATGGGTGAAAAGCGAGACAGGAGGGCTTGGCAACGCGCCATCCTCCCTCTCTCCCGTCCTGTCGTTCCCCTCTTCCGAAGCCACCTCCCTGACGGTCACATACCTATCCCCCTCAGGGACAGTCTATGAGGAGGAGTTTCCCCTCTCACCCATCCCGGGACGCGAACTGGCATGTTATGTCGCGCCCGGACTTGAGAGAATCCAGCTCTCGAAGACCGTCACGGCCTATCTCCCGAAAGGGGGTGAGCTTCCCTCCCGGCTTGAGGCGGGTGTGGCGGAGGTGTATTCCACCGCCGACCTGGGCCGGATGCTCGACCGTCGGAACATCTGCGAAGGGGCAATCCACGCCGTCAAGATGGTGCCGCGCTCAGGTTCAGGCTGGGATTTCTCCCGTCTGAAACTGCTGTTTCTCGGTGAATCCGGCACCTATGTCGCGTCAATCGACTCGCGGGGAGAGTTCCACTCCTCAACCCCGGTAGACCACCGCCCCGTCCGCTCCTTCCGGTCGGTATGCGAGTCCACAGGGCGCGACGGCGCGTCGCTGCTGCTCTACGCCGGGGATGACCTGGTAAGCATCTCCGGACAGAAAGCCACCACCATCATCCATTCCCCCCTCTCCCGGCTCCACCCACCCCTCCAGGCACAATCCACAGTGGCAATCGGATGGGAGGGGAGACACCGCGAGATATGGCTCTCACCGTCAGGGAGCGGCAAGCTGCTACGACTGACCGGGGCGGGGGAGATTGTCGGCGCGTCACTCCCGGGGATAAACCTCGCAACAGACTCCCCCACATTCCGGTTCGCCACATACCGGGGCGCGTTGCTGCTTGCCTCCACGGCGGGAGTCCATGACCTGTCGGACGAGACGGCGGTCGACCTGCTTGATGTCACCCTGCGGGTCAGATACCGCCTGACCCATAGACCGGAATGGCTGACGGTCAACACCTTCGCCTCCTCTCTCAAAGGGAGCGTCACCCTCTCGGGCGACCGTGGCACCGAAATCGCCGAACCGCTGCTGAGTCTGGCCATCGACGGTGCGGTCAACGCCCCGATAAGGGTGAGACTCGCCGCTCCCCGCCGCCAGTGGGTGGAGACCCTTTACCGCTTCTCAGCCTCCCCGGACCTTGCAATCCATCCAGCCGAAATCAACCTTTGACCCCCACGACAAACCTATGGAAAACTTCGATGAAATATGGGAAGAGAACCTGCGGCGCAACCGTCTGCGCGACCGCCTGGAGCATTTCGACCCTGTAAGCGGGGAGGGATGCTCGGGTGACCGCGTGGAGGTCGGCCCTGAGCCGTGGACCGAGGGGCGGGAGCTTGTGCCACGCGAGATGCTTGACGACCCGAAATACCCATCTGCCCGTGATTCGCTCGCCTGGACACGCCTGCGTTGCCGTCATGACTTCGAATACTGGGCGGCCAAATGCTGCCGCATAAAGGACAAGAACAGCCGCCGGATTGTGCCCTTCATCCTCAACCGTCCCCAACGGCGTGTGGTGAAGCTTCTGGAGGCTGACCGCCGGGCGGGGAGACCGATGAGGATGGTGATACTGAAAGCGCGCCAATGGGGCGGCTCCACAGTGGTTGAGATGTATATGGGGTGGATACAGGCGGGGCTTGCCACCGG
>URLF01000119.1 GCA_900548705.1 uncultured Porphyromonadaceae bacterium
TATCATGGCGACACATGGAATGCGATGAGCGTGTGTGATCCGGTCACCGGAATGCATGGCGCGTTCGGCAGTGCGCTCCCCGTAAGATATTTCGTCGCTCAACCACGCAGCCGTTTCGACGGGGAATGGAATGCTGAAGACATCGCCCCCCTCAAAAAGCTGCTGGAGGAGAAAAATGATGAAATCGCAGCCGTGATTCTCGAGCCAATAGTGCAGGGCGCGGGTGGTATGTGGTTTTATCATCCCGAATACCTGCGTCAGGCGCGCAAACTCTGTGACGAATACGGGGTATATCTCATATTCGATGAAATCGCCACCGGATTCTGGCGCACAGGAAAAAGATTCGCGTGGGAACAAGCCGGTGTGGAGCCTGACATAATGTGTGTGGGCAAGTGTCTGACAGGTGGCTATATGACGATGGCCGCAGTCCTGACCACCAAAGAGGTAGCCGACACCATCTCGCGAGGAGAGGCGGGTGTGATGATGCATGGCCCCACATTCATGGCCAATCCGCTTGCCTGCGCAGTGGCCTGCGCTTCAATCGACCTTCTTGAATCTAACGATACCCGGCAGATTGTGAAGGAGATGGAGAGGGCGATGAAAGAGCTGCTCGCTCCCGCGAGGGAATTATCCGAGGTGACAGATGTGAGGGTCTTAGGCTCGATTGGAGTCGTGGAAGTGAAGAACCCGGTCGATGTCGGTGCATTCCAGAAGGAATGTGTCAGACGAGGAATTTGGGTCAGGCCTTTCGGGCGCAATGTGTATGTGATGCCTCCGTATGTGACACCGTCGGATGACCTGAAGACCCTGTGTGAAGAGATGGTCGGAATATTGCGCGATAATGAAAAATAACGGGTTTGGTTGTTATTATCTTTAAGCAAGCCGCCTTATGGGCGAGGCTCATGATTGTAACAAGACCCAAAAGACAGACCGATGAATTTTTCAGAACACCTTGAAAACCTCCGTAACGAGGGTAATTTCCGTGAATTGCCACGGATGACCCCTGACGGAGTGATAGATTTCTCCACCAACGATTATCTTGGCCTTGGAGCGGATGCGGAACTGCAAGACCGTTTTTTCGCAGATCCGGCTTCCCTGAAAGTGCCGATGACATCATCCGCGTCAAGATTGCTCGCCGGCCGTCAGATTGAGTATGACAATCTGGAGGTGGCGCTCAGACTTCTGTATTCCAAAAGGCGCGGTGACGATACCGGTGCGCTCCTTTTCAATTCAGGTTACCACGCAAATACCGGGCTTATTCCCGCAATCGCATCGAAAGGGACATATATCATTGCCGACAGGCTCGTCCACGCATCCATAATCGACGGCATCATATTGTCGAAAGCCCCGTTCACGCGTTTCCGCCATAATGATTACGGTCATCTCAGGGAACTGCTTGCCAGACATGCGCCAGCCCACAAGAATATACTTGTGGTTGTCGAAAGTGTCTACTCTATGGATGGCGACCGTGCCGACATAGAGATGTTGCTGGGATTGCGCAGGGAGTTTCCCAATGTCTCGCTTTATGTCGATGAAGCGCACGCCTTCGGAGTCTTGGGCCCCCACGGCCTCGGCCTTGTGGCGGAGTCGTCCGCTCCGTGGGAGGTGGATTTCGTAATCGGCACATTCGGCAAGGCAGGAGCTTCGATGGGAGCGTTTGCCATCACCTCTTCCCAGGCACGGGAATATCTGATAAACACAGCCAGAAGCTTCATATTCTCTACCGCGTTGCCACCTATGCAGATTGCATGGAGCCGGTTCACGCTCTCACAGCTGCTCCACGGCGACGATTTGAGGGCGCATCTCCATCATCTTGCCGAACACCTTCAGGAGGTGCTGAGCCAGTTCTCGGTAATACCAATCGAAGTATCTCATATACAGCCGTTGATAATCGGCGACCCGAAGGAAGCTGTGGAGTTGTCTTCCAGATTGCTTTTCTACGGAGTCAAGGCGTTGCCAATCAGAAAACCGACAGTACCGGCGGGAACCGACAGGTTGCGGTTTTCGCTTTCCGCCTCGATGACCGACGAGGATATCGAGGTGCTGAACCGCGCATTGCGTGACCTCTTGCCAGTTCTCAATCCCCGGAATTGACCGATTGGGGCGACAGATAATGTCACCCGACCGGCCATAATATCGATATAATTGCCTTCATTTCATTCAATGGAAAAAGTATTTCTTGGTGACAATGGTCAGAAATCACTGATTATTATGTTTCTTGGGTGGGGATTCCATCCGGAATCGTTTGTCGGCCTCCATAAACCTGGGTTCAACATATTGTTGCTCGCCGGATATGAGGGGCTGAACGGCCAGGAAATAGACCATGAAATCTGCCGGACAATCCGGGATCATAACGCGGAGTTCAAAGAGGTCATAGTGGTAGCGTGGTCATTCGGGGTCAAACCGGCTGCTGAATTCCTTGTCAAAACATCGCTGCCCGTGACGTTACGTCTCGCTGTAAACGGGACGGAATACCACATTGACAGCCACCGGGGCATCTCCCCCGAGATATTCAATGGTACTTTGGCCGGATTGTCTGAAAGGACACTCGCCAAATTCCGGTTGCGTTGTGCCGGTTCGCGGGAAATGCTTGGCAAACTCAAGGAAGTAACTCCGGATATAGAGCGGCTGCGCGATGAGCTGGAATGGTTTGGTTCACTTACCCCTGCCCCATCCCTACGCGACAATGCCATCTGGGATAAGATCGTGGTCGGGGAAGAGGACAGAATTTTCCCGATGGCAAACCAGCTCAATGCCTGGGAAGGCTACGATGTGTTCACTGTCGCGGGAATGGCACATATACCCGATTTCCAATGGCTTATCGACACATTTATAGTTGACAAGGCCAAAGTCGTGGATAAATTCTCGACTGCCAGCCAGACATATACCACCAATGCTGTGGCCCAGCAGCTTACCGCAGGGAAACTGTATGACAAATTCCGCCTGGTCTTCGACCAATCGGAACTGAAAAAGATGACAACCGAGGAGGGGCATAAGCTGTCATTGCTGGAACTTGGCTATGGTGACGGGACATTCACGCGCACTTATCTGCGAGATTTGTCTCTACTTTGCAAGCTGCTGACATTGTCAGACATAAACCGCCAGGAGGATTCAGATTGGATTGAGGAGCGGTTTGATGGCCATCCTGACATCAATATCGAGATATTACAGGCCGACGCTGAGTCTGAGGATTTCCATAAAATGGCTCTCGCGGAAAACTCCCGAGACATCATATTCTCCTCCTCTATGTTCCAATGGCTGAACTCACCGAGGCAGATGCTGAAGGTGTGTGCGGAAGCTTTGCGCCATCGAGGGATAATTGCTTTGTCTTTTTATGGGCCGGGGACATTGAAAGAGGTGAACGATACGGTCGGAAGCGGGCTGAAATACCATTCTCCTGAATGGATGGTCCGCATTGCCCGCGAATGCAATCTTAATATAGAATCATTGGATAGCGAGGAGGAAACAATTGTTTTCGACACTCCGACGGAGGCTTTGCGCCATCTGCGACTCACCGGAGTAAACGCTCTTCCGGCCACTCCCTCCCCTGCAAAAGCCAGGCAGCTGCTTAACCACTGGCCTTTGACCCCGGATGGAAAAGCTTCGCTCACCTTCCGCCCGGTCTATATGATTCTTTCAAAACCGTAAACAAATAAGTTATGAAATATTTTGTATCAGGGATTCATACCGATGCCGGAAAATCTTATTGCACAGGATGGTATGCCAGACAGCTTATGGCAGAGGGCAAATCGGTTATCACCCAGAAATTCATACAGACGGGCAATGTCGGGATGTCGGAAGATATCGAAGTGCACCGACGCCTGATGGAGACCGGTCTGCTTCCGGAAGACACTCTTCTGATGCCCCATATCAATGAGTCAGGCCAAATCGGGTCGATGACCGCGCCTTTGATTTTCACCCACCCCTGCTCTCCGCAGTTGGCGGCGCGTCTTGATAATCGAGGAATTCCCTTGGAAATTATTGACCGTGCGTCAGCTGAGCTGGATAAACGTTACGATGTCGTTCTGATTGAAGGAGCCGGGGGCCTTATGGTCCCTCTGACTGACGACTTCCTGACGATTGATTATGTCACCTCCCGTCATCTTCCGTTGATAATGGTTGTCAATTCATCATTAGGTTCGATAAACCACTCACTCCTCTCATTCGAAGCGATAACGGCCCGGAATATAGAGATGCCGCTGGTATTATATAATACGCACTTTGACACTGATCCGCTCATCGCGGAAGATACTTTCGGCTTCATAACCCGCTATCTTTCCAAGCATTTTCCCGACACAAAGATATTGAAAGTCCCATCCATTTGAATCCCGAGCGTCGGCCAATCATAGACTGGCTATATGCCAGGGAGTGGCTCAATACAGTATGTGAAAACGGTTGATTGCTGAAAATTTGACCTTGTTGAATTAAAAAATCGCGAAAAAAAGCCCGTGAAATTTTGTGAATTCAAAAATAACTGCTACCTTTGCACTCGGAAATGACAGAGGTCACAATCCGAAACCAAAGACAACGAATAGTTGTCACGGTCAAAAGGAGCGATGCTCGAGTGGCTGAAGAGGCACGCCTGGAAAGCGTGTAAACGGCGAAACCGTTTCGGGGGTTCGAATCCCCCTCTCTCCGCAGGGTTAAAAAATAAAGGATGAAAGGAAAATGGACTGTCTTGGAAACAAGGCAGTCCATTTTTATTCTGTTCCGTGCGCTTCAGGAATCTATTGGTTTTGGGATGTGGAATCCCGGGAGCGTGTGCCGCCTATGGGTTCGCGGCTCCCTACTAAATAAATCTCGCCGTTAAACGGGCAGGACGTTCTGATTCTCGTTACTTCCCTTTCTTCTTTTATCAGTTCCTTACCCCTTGCGCAGCTGTCCCGTTTTATTGTTTCGATGCTTTGGGGCTGGATGCCGATGGCGTTGTGCATTTTCCAGTTGTACGAAACATCGAGATACTTTACCGTCTTTGTATATATGAGTATTGACAGAAGGTTGTTTCTTGCGGCGTTGATCTGTTCGACGGGTGCGGTGAAGAGAATATTGCAGAAGCTGTTTCCTTGTATATTTATGTTCCTGATGTTCGGCAGTTGGGCTTTAGGAAAAACTACTTCAATGCCGTTGGACCATTCATCCTTTCTTGCTTTAAAGAGCGAATCGCAATAATGGCAGTTGCTCATGTCGAGCTCTACAAGGCTTTCGGGCAGCATGGCAATGAATCTTTCCTGTGTTGCCTCCTCTTTCGAGAGGTTGCTGAATTCGTTGTCTGATATGTCGAGCCTTATTATGTTGTAAGGGCGCAGTACAGGCAGTTTGGTAAGTCCTTGTCCCGAGAGGTCGCAAGTCTCTATTACGGTGTTTGGTGCAAGTTCGTACAGTGCTTCCAGGCTTTTTACCAGCTTTACGGTGTCGCGCCGGATGGTTTTGTTCGTGCCGGCGTTTGCGCGCACCTTGTTGACGATGTTCCTGCATTTGTTGTAGTTGGTATCCGCCACTTCTGTATATTCGGGTACTTTCAGTTCCCGTATTCTGTTGTACGACGCGTTTAGCTTCTTGAGGTGTGGAAAGTCTTTCTCTTTGAAATTGAGCTTTATCTTTACCAAATAGGTGGGATATATGTACATCCTTTCCCTGCTGAAGTCTTTGTGCCGGAATCTGCCTATGTTGCAGTAACTGATGTTCAGCTCCTCAATACTTTTGGGCAGAAGGAAGTCGTAGGAGTCGAAAAAGCGCAAGTCGTTATGCGACAAATCCAACTTCTTTATATTGTACAGCCATACGGCGGGTATTTCCTTTAAGCCGAGGTGCGAAAGGTCGCATTTTTCTATTACGGTGTATCGGGGAGAATACGAATACAGCTCTTCGAGGCTGCTGACAAGTTTTACGGTGTCGGTTTTGGGCTTTGTTGCAACGCTGTCTTCTTGCGCTTTTATGTCCGGAGATTTTTTGTTGCCGCATGAAACGGCAAGAGTTAAACTGAATCCTGCGACGATGGCATAAATTAATGCCAACTTTAATTTCGTTTTCATGGCTTTTATTGTTCTTGGTTGGACGATTCAGGTTGTTGCAGGCCGCGCTTTATAAATACGCAAAAGCTATTCGGCCTACAATCATGTAACATCGTCGGTGCATGATTTATTGTTCCGGGTATGAAAAAATTGTCTTCGTGCGTTCGAAGGGTTAAGGCCTGCCGCAAAAAATATGTCTGACCTATTTCAAAATATGTCTGACATATTTTAAAATATCTCAGAGATAATTTTTCTTTGCTC
>URLF01000120.1 GCA_900548705.1 uncultured Porphyromonadaceae bacterium
GGGGGGAGCCACATCGCGACAAGCTTTGTCCTGACAATCGAGCAGAGGATTGTCAGCACCTGCACGCCGCTGAACAGCCCCATCACCTTCAGCACTCTCGCCGAGAGGGTCGGGCGGCGCGGCGTCACCGGGCATCTGTCGGTCATTTGCGGAGCCATAGCTCGGGGTTCTCCTTCTTGCGGCCGTCACGCACCTCGAAGTGAAGCACACTGCGTCCGTTGTCTTTCGGGTCTGAGAAGACTGAGCCGATGTTCTGTCCGGCTTTGACTTTCTGCCCGGTGGAGACGGAGACGGAACCGAGGTTGGCGTAGACGGTCATATGGGTGCCGTGGCGGATAACCACCACTGAGTTGTAGCCTTCGGGACGGAACACCGCCGACACTTCGCCGTCGCACACGCTTCTCACCGCTGCCCCTTTCGAGGTCTCGATGTCGATTCCGGCGTTGTCGGTCACGACATGGGGGAGGGAGGGATGCTGCTGTCGTCCGAAATGCTTCACTATCGTGTAGCGGCCTGTTATCGGGAATGGGAGTGAGCCCTTGAGCGACGCGAAATCGGTGCCTGTCTCGACCTCCTTGGGTGCGGTGCCGCTCTCGGCTGCATGGTCGGGAGTGTGGAGTGTCGGGGCTTCGGGGCCTTCCGGGGCGGGAGCGGTGGATGCGCCCGACTTGCCGGGACGCTTGACCGGTTTTGTCTTGGCCCGTTTCTCCTCCTTGCGCTTTCTCTCTTCGGCGGCCTTGCGTTCCTTCTCGGCGCGACGGGCCTCCTCTTCCGCCTTTTTGGCAGCTTCCTTGGCCTCGCGGGCGGCTTTCTTGGCGGCTTCAGCCTCGGCTGCCTTTTTGGCTGCGGCCTGGCGTTCCTCTTCCCGGCGCGCCTCTTTCTGGGCTTTCTCCGCTTCTTTACGGGCAGCTTCCGCCTGGGCCTCTTTTCTGGCGGCTTCTTCAGTCGCGGCTTTCTTGGCGGCCTCGGCTTCGGCGGCCTCACGGGCTTTGCGTGCAGCTTCCTCCGCTGCGGCCTTCCTTGCGGCTTCCTCCTCGGCTGCTTTGCGGGCTGCTTCGGCTTCCGCCGCCTTGCGGGCCTTCTCAGCCTCGGCGGCTTTTCGGGCGGCCTCACGTTTGGCCGCTTCGCGGGCTATCACATTGTCAAGCTCGCGGTCGAGGGCGTTGGCGCGGGCGCGTTGCTCGGCCATTATCTCTTTCAACGCTCCCCCCTGGCTTCGCAGTTCATCGACGAGGTTGGCTGTCTCGGTCTGTTTCTTCACGAGTGAGGCACGTTCTCCAGAGAGCTGGTTTTTCGATTTGGCGGCATGGTCGGCCAGTGAGGCCAGGCGATGGCGTTTCCCCTCCAGAGCCTCGCGGGCGGCGGAGATTTCTGCCGCGCGTTTCTCGCGCCACTTGGCGAACTGCCTGAGGTAGCGCAGGCGGCGGTAAGCCTGGGCGAATGAGTCGGAGGAGAATATGAAGGCCAGGGCACTCATCTGCTGGCGGCGTCCCTGGGAACGCTTGATGGCCTTGACGTAGGTAGCGGTGATCTGGCGCAGATGGGTGTCGAGGGCTGAGATGGAGTCGTTTAGGGTGGCGATGTCGGCGTTGATGGAGTCGAGACGGAGGGAAATCTCACCGATGCGGGTGTTGCACTGCTCGATTTCACCCTCGACGAGGTTGAGCTGGCTGAGCTTGCGCGATGTCTCCTCGGCGTTGAGCTGAATCTGGCGGCGCGTCTCCTTGATGTCGGTCTCGGCGCGTGACTTGTCGCGCCTTACCTCCTTCTCCGAGCGGTTGCTGTCGGCGGTTTTCCCCTTCGAGGTGGTCTTTTTCTTGGCCGTGCCTTGTTTAGAGGTGGATTTTCCGGTCGAGGATTTCTTTTTGGTGGATGTCTTTTTGGCGGGGGTCTCGGTCTTGGGACGCGAGGAGTTTTTCCGTTTCTGCTGTGAGGCGGAATCGACTGGAATAAGCAGCAGAAGGGATGCAAGCAATATGGTCAGGAACCTTGACACGGATGAATGGCGGTTTTTTTAGAGACTGATAATGTGGCCCATTGGGGGTCAGAAGCTTTTGAGCAGTGAGGTCAGGGATGACATCTCGATTCGTTCGCAGTTGTCGGGGATGCGGCAGCTTTTCACCACTCCGGTGTTGAATTTCGAACCGTTGAGGTCCCAGCGGAGGGTGACGGCGATTTTCTTCCCGCGTGAGGTCTCGAGCTTCACCTCCTGCGCGAACCATCCGCAGGTGCGGCTCTCGAAGATGTCGTTGTAATTGGCCGATACTGTCCCGAAGTTCTTGACTTCGACGATTGCGCCCCGGAGGGCGTTGGAGGTGTTGGAGGCTAGGAATCCGTAGTTATACATCTCGGGCTGGCTGCGGGGAAGCAGGTACCAGCCGTTATCCGCCTGCTCGAAGTCGAAGAGCTTGCGGTCGGCCACGGAGGCTGTCCCTCTCCCGGCGATGAAGGCGCGTCCCATCAGCATGTCCTGTATGTCCTCGATGGTGACGTTGGCGTCGCCGAGGAGTTTCTTTGTGGGCTGGGAGACATATTTCTTGTGGAACTTGTCGACAGCCACCACCGAATCGCGGTCGACCCAGAGGGTGGCGACTTCAAAGCCGAGCATCCTGACGGAGATTGAAATCCACTCCCCGCGTTTCATCCATGCTTTTCCGGCGGCGTTGAGCTTGGCGGGGGATGTGAGGGATACTTTCACCCCTACCTCCACGTCGCTCCAGGGCTTCCAGGATTCGGTGAGCATGGTGTAGCGGCTGTTGAGGGCGGTGTTGGCGGGGACGGCAACACCTTCGCGCAGGTCGGAACCGGCGGAGGTGGTCTCTTTCTGGGAGCGGCATCCGGCGATGGAGGCTGTCAGGATGACAGCGAGGAGTATTTTCAGGCAGGATTTGAGCATAGTGGGAGGAATGGGAAGATTGGGACTTTGGGGAGAGAGGGGAGGGATGGGAGAGATGGGATTTCTGGGAGGATTGGGAAGATTGGGAGGATTGGGATTTTTGGGAGAGAGGGGAGGGGGATTCTTCGGGAACTCAGTCGACGAAGGGGGTGCGCTGGCGGATTTTCTTTTTGAGGTGCTGGTTGTCGGGGTCGAGCTTGAGGGCCTTTTCCCAGAAATCAACAGCTTTCCCTACCTCGCGGTTCATGAAGTAGATGTCGCCTGCGTGGTCGAGGACATCCGCCTGCGGGCTGTTCCCTTCGAGGTCAAGGGCCTGGTCAATCCATTCCTTGGCTTTCACATAGTCTTTTTTCTTGTAGAAAATCCAGGCATAGGTGTCGATGGCCGTGTCGTTCTCGGGGTTGGCGCGGACACATATCGCGCTGTATCTTTCGGCAAGGTCGAGGTCCTGGTCATTCTCGGCGAGGTAGTAGGCGAAGTTGTTGAGCGCAAGCAGGTTGTCGGGGTCAAGGCTCACGGCTTCGCGGTAATAGGTGAAGGCGGAGTCGGGCATCTCGCGGGCATAATAGATGTCGCCCATCGAGGCTATGAGCTGTGAGCGGGTCGAGATGTCCTCCTCGTCGACCAGCGAGAGGGCTTTGCGGAAATAGGCCATCGCCTGGTCATATTCCTTGAGCTGCTGGTAGTTGGCTCCCATCAGCAGGTTTATCACCTCGTCGTCGGGGAGGAATTCCAGGGCGCGTCGGCCGGTCTCGATGGCTGTCCGGGAGTCGTCGAGCTGTCCGTACAGGCTCATTATCGAGCGCCAGCGTTGGGGGTTGGAGAGGTCAGCGTCAACGGCGTATTCCTGTTGCTCGGCTGCCCCGCGCAGGTCTCCCGCCACGATGAGATATGAGGAATAGAGGTCGCGGAACCCGGCTTCGTGGGGATGCTGGGTGAGGAGCGACTCGAAGAGGTTCTTGATTTGGGGCCGTTTGAGGGAGTCGGCATATACGCGCCCCACATAGTCGCGGAGCAGTTCGGTCTTGGCTTCCACCTCAAGGTCCTCCTTGAGCAGGGCGTGGCTCACCTCGCGGTCATAGGCGGCTGAGTCGCCACGCTGGAGATAGAACTGGGCGCGTTTGTAATAGGCGAGTCCGTTGGTGGAGTCGGTGGCGCAGGCAAGGTCGTAATATTCAATCGCCTTGTCGGGGCGGTCGAGAGCCTGGAAGATGTCACCGGCATAAAGCTGATACTGGATGTTGCGGGGTGAAGAGGCCATCAGCGAGCGTATCTCGTCGAGAGAGGCGGCGGTGTCACCCATGGCGAGCATGGCGCGTATCTTGTGGGAGGTCAGGCCGAGGTCTTTACCCTCGGCACGTTCGATGCGTTCAAGGATACCGAGCGAACGGCGCAGCGAGGCTGTGTCGCGTTTTTCCTGGAGCGACTCTACCAGTTTGACGGCCACGTCAGGCTTGGTCGGGTTGAGGGAGTCGACGATGGTCCATACCCTTATCGCCTCGTCGGTGTTGCCCAGGGTGGTGTTTATCATCCCGTAGAAAATCGAGCTGTAATAGTCTTCAGGATGGAGGTCGAAATGACGGCGCATCATGTTGTAGCCCTTGAGGGCTATGACGGAATCGTTTCGCCCGAGGGCCATCAGGTAGTAACCGAGGCTCTGGCCGATGGAGGTGTCGGTGGAGTCGAGTTCGTAGGCTCCGCGCAACAGTTCGAAGTATGAGTCATCCTCCCCACGGGCATTGCGGGCCATGGCTTCCATGAAGATATAGTCGGCCTTGCGCTGGGTCTCGCTGTCGGCGGCGGTGACGGTCTTGTCAGCCTTACGGCTCTTGCCGCCCGAGACCGCGCTTCCCCCGGCGAAAGCCAGGAGAATCATCAGGAAGGGGATAAGACGGGTGTATTCGGTTTTTCTCACTCTGGGAGTCTTGGTTTGTGGGGTTGGGTTGTTGTCAGTTAACGCCGGTGTGGCCGAAGGCTCCGTCGCCACGCTCAGTCTCGTCGATACGGTCGACCGGTTCCCAGGTCACGCGTGTGTAGCGGGTTATCACCATCTGGCATATCCTCTCGCCGTCGTTGACGGTAAATGGTTCGTTTGACAGGTTGATGAGAATCACGCCGATTTCCCCACGGTAGTCGCTGTCGACGGTTCCGGGGGTGTTGACCAGCGATATGCCGTGCTTCAGGGCGAGGCCGCTGCGGGGACGAATCTGGCATTCGAAGTCACGGGGAAGCTGCAGGCGCAGACCGGTAGGGACGAGTGCCCTTTCCAGCGGCCCGAGGACAATCGGCTTGTCGGGAAGGTAGGCCCTGACATCCATTCCGGAGGCGCCGGGGGTGGCGTATTCCGGCATCGGGTGATGGGAACTGTTGATAATCTTGACTTTGATATGTTTGTCGGAATTTTCCATCGTTATGATTCAGTGTATGGGTTCTACCTAATAACACGCGAAAATACGAAAATTCCCGCAAATCCGCATCATAATTTTTTGTAATGTTAGGTTAAATAAAGAAAATCACCGATACCTCTTTCCGGGGAGGAGGTCTCACGCAGATTCCGCAGATACGCGGATTTCTCGCAGATTCCTCGCGGATTAAAAAGGGAAGAAGGTCTCACGCAGATTCCGCAGATACGCAGATTTCTCGCAGATTAAAAGGGGAAAGGTCTCACAGATTACACAGATGCCATTCGGGCGCCTTCTCTTCCGGATGGCCTCTGCGTAATCTGCGTAATCTGCGAGACTTTTTTCTCTCACATTTCTCGCGGAGGTGAGGAGATAAGATTAGGGGAGGGGTCTCGCAGATTACGCAGATTACGCAGAGACCATCCGGATGGAATTTAGCACAAATGGGAATTAAGCTGTATGGAAATTAAGCAGTATGGGAATTAACCCGGATGGCATCTGTGTAATCTGTGTAATCTGTGAGCCCTTTCCTCTTTTAATCCGCGAGAAATCTGCGTATCTGCGGAATCTGCGTGAGACATCAGGGAGCGTAGCGACCGTAAAAAAGACACCCCCGGCGAAAGCCGGAGGTGTCGGTATGGTTGGGGTCTGAATCAGACCGGGTAATCGGATGGATTAGCGGATGACA
>URLF01000121.1 GCA_900548705.1 uncultured Porphyromonadaceae bacterium
TCACCCTCATCGCTGAAAGTGCCGGAAATATAATCAATGCCGAGATAAGCAGCGACGACATGCGCCGCCTTGTCCCCGCTCCGTTCGCCCCGATGGTCGCCGGGCTTCCCCGGGGTGTGCCACTCTATCTCAGGGCCGACGCGTCAGGGACGATGGCCGACATCGACGCGAGGGAAATATCCCTAACCCTCCCGCGCCACCTGAGCGTGGCCGCGTCGGGTCGCCTGCGTGATGTCACCGACCTGCAGAAAGCTGTCGGAAACCTTGAAATAAAGGGGGCGATGCCTGACGGCTCATTCCTCAAGCCTACACTGATGGATGCCAGGCTGGCGCGTCAGGTCAACCTGCCTCCGATGACAATACGCGGCGGGGTTGACCTCGACCGTGGTGACATCGCGGGAGACCTGACTGTCACCGCCGCCGACGGTTCGGTGGCTCTCGACGGGGAATGGCACAACCGCGTGAAGGGTTACATGCTCTCACTGGATGCCCGCAAGTTCCCGATACAGTCAATAATGCCCTCCCTGGGTGTGAGCGACCTCACGGCCACCATAGACCTCCAGGGTGAGGGACTCGACCCGTTCAGTCCCGCCACCGACCTCGCAGCCAAGGTAGACCTTGCCCATGTCGGTTATCAGGGCAGGGGATATGACAACATCACCGCCGACCTCAACGTCCGTGGCGGCAACGCCTCCCTGTCAGCCACCTCCGCCAACCGTGCCGCGGCTTTCACACTCAAGGCTGACGGTAACCTCGCCGGAGACACCCTCAGATGGCGTTTCGACGGGGATGTCAGGAACATCGACCTCCGTGCCCTCCATCTGTCAGACTCCGTGGCCGAAGGCTCCGTGGCCATGACCGGAGAGGCCGCGTTCACGCTGCCCAAGACCCGCGTCACCCGTGTCGGTCGGCGCAAGGTGACCACTACCACCCCTATGTCGTTAGATGCCGACCTCGACATCAGCCATCTCTATTGGCGTATGCCGGGAGGCACCATCAACGCCTCCGGAATCCTCGCCAAGGTGGTCACCGACTCCGCGCGCACCCGTCTCGACCTCGACAACGGCGACCTCGCGCTCCGTGCCTTCATCCCCGCCGGGATAGACACCATAATGTCCCGTGTGACAGCCGCCACGGCCATCCTCGACCGCTCCATGCAGCGCCGTCAGCTCGCCGTGGACTCCCTCCAGGAAGCGTTGCCCCCATTCACTTTGGGCCTGTCGGCGGGTGAGAACAACATCCTGTCGAGCTACCTTCTCGACAGCGACATCAGTTTCGACTCCATTTCGGTTAAGGCCGCCAACGACTCACTGCTGACCGCCTCTGCCATCCTCGATGGTTTCAAGACAGGGGAGACCCGTCTCGACTCCATAAACCTCAACATACGCCAGAGAGACAACCTCCTGCTGTATAACCTCCGGGTCAACAACCGCCCCGGCACATTCGACCAGTTCGCCCACATCGACGCGAAGGGCTTCATCGGTATGGACAAGTTCGCCCTCCTCTTCAACCAGAAGAACATCCAGGATGAGACCGGATTCAGCTTCGGTTCGGTGGTGACGATGCCCTCGGCGGACACATTCTCACTCCGTTTCGTCCCCTATCACCCGATTATCGGATACAAGGACTGGGAAATCAACCGCGACAACTTCATATCCTATAATATCAAGACCGGCCATATCGACGCGAACATCGACCTCAAGGGGGAGGCTTCCTCCCTGAAGCTCTTCACCGAGCATTCCGACGCCGATTCCACCCAGGAGGCAATCCGCCTCCAGATCACAGACCTGAAACTCCAGGACTGGCTGGCCATCAACCCGTTCGCTCCCCCGGTAAAGGGTGACCTCTCAGCTGACCTCAGCGTCACCTACGGGAAGCAGTTCCTCGACGGCTCGGGCACAGTGTCGCTGGCCGACCTCTATTACGGACGCGAGAAGGTGGGTGACTTCGACCTCGACCTTGACCTTTCGACCAACGCCTCCGGAACAATCCGCGCCACCACCTCCCTGATGGTGGACGGGGTGAAGACAATCACCGCCTCCGGCAACCTCAATGACTCCACTGCGGTCAATCCCTTCATGCTTGACTTCAAGATGATACATTTCCCGCTCTCGGTGGTCAACCCATTCCTCCCCCAGGGGACGGCGCGACTGCACGGTATGCTCAACGGCGAGATGGACATCACCGGCAAGATGTCTGAACCCCTCTTCAACGGATGGGTGCAGTTTGACTCCACGGCTGTAGACATGACGATGCTCGGCTCCTCGTTTGTCTTCTCCGAAGAGCGTATCCCGGTCAAGGACAACCTCGTCACCTTTGATGATTTCGCCATAAAGGCTGTCAACGAGAACCCCCTGACAATCACCGGCACCGCCGACATATCATCCCTGGCCGACATCAAGGTAGACCTCGCCCTGGCGGCATCCAACACCCAGCTTGTCGGCTCCAAGCGCAAGAAGGGGCAGGATGTCTACGGAAAGGCGTATATCGACCTCGACGCGAAGGTCAGAGGGTCGATGGCGCGGTTCCTCGACGTGCAGGCCAAGCTTAAGATTCTACCCGGCACAAATGTGACATATGTGATACCCGACGTGCAGTCGGCCATCGCCTCGCGCAGCAACGCCGAGATGGTGAAGTTTGTCAACTTCGCCGACACGGCCGCCGTGGCCGCCGCCGACTCCCTCGGACGGCAGGGCATGGCCCTCAACCTCAATGCCTCGCTCGAGATATCACAAGGATCCACCATCGCCGTGGATCTCTCGACCGACGGGAAAAACCGCGCACAGGTGCAGGCTTCCGGACGTGTCAACTACTCCCTCGACTATCTCGGCGACGAGCGTGTCACCGGGCGCATCGACCTGAACCAGGGATTCGTGCGTTACAGTATGCCCCCCGTGCTGTCCGAGAAGTTGTTCAACATCCGGGAGGGCAGCTATATAATCTTCAACGGCCAGATGCTCAACCCGACCCTTAACCTCCACGCCTATGACGAGATAAAGGCCAACGTCAACACCGACGGGAATTCCCGTATGGCCACCTTCGACGTGGGGCTGTCTGTCACCGGAACCCTTGAGAACATGAATGTGGCCTTCGACCTCTCCACCCCCGACGACCTGACGGTGCAGAACGAGCTGCAGGCCATGAGTCCTGACCAGAGGGCCAACCAGGCTATGAACCTACTCCTCTACGGCAGCTACACCGGCCCCGGCACCAAGGCCTCGACGATGGGCAATCCGCTCTACACCTTCCTGGAGAGCCAGCTCAACAATATCGCCTCCTCGGCTATCAAGGGGGTGGATATATCTTTCGGCATCGACCAGCTCGACCGCACACGCGACGGGGTGAACTCCACCGCCATGTCATACAGCTACCGTGTCAGCAAGTCGCTCTTCGATGATCGCTTCAAGATTGTCGTGGGGGGCAACTACACCACCGACGCTGACGCTGACGAGAACTTCGCCCAGAACCTCATCGCCGACATCTCATTCGAGTACATGCTCAACAAGACCGGCACGATGTATGTCAAGCTCTTCCGCCATACCGGTTATGAGTCGATTCTCGAAGGTGAGATTACCCAGACCGGTGTCGGTTTCGTCTACAAGAAAAAGCTACGCTCGCTAAAAGATCTGTTCAACTGGATTATTCCCCGCAGAAAGGAGGTTGTCGCGCAATGAAAAACAAAATCTCAGCCTGGATTCCCTGCATGGCGGCCATCCTCTTCCTGCTGGCGTCCTGCTCCACCACCAAGCGTATCCCCGAGGGGGAGATGCTCTATACCGGCCTGAAAAAAATCGAGATTCAGCCCGAGACAGGCCAGAAAGTGCCGGAGGCGGTCGGCTCGGAGCTGACCAAAGCTGTCAGCGTGCCGCCAAACAACGCCATCTTCGGCTCCCCCTCGCTGAGGTGGCCGTTCCCTGTCGGCCTGTGGGTCTGGAACAACTGGGACGACCCCGGCAAGGGGCTGAAACACTGGCTTTACGACCGCCTGGCCACCGAGCCGGTGCTTGTCAGCGATGTCCGCCCCGAGGCGCGTGTCAAGATGCTTGACGAGATTCTCGACAACAACGGGTATTTCCGTGGCGGAGCCTCCTTCGAGCTTGTCAAGGGGAAGAATCCCAAGAAGGCGAAGGTGATTTACAATGTCGCTACCGGCCCGGCTTACACCCTGAGCGACATAGAGATGCTTCCCGACACCTGTGTCCTCAACCATCTCATCGACTCCATCGCCTCGCGTGACAGCTACCTGCGCACCGGGTCGCGTTACAGTGTCGATTCCCTTGCCGTGTCGCGCACGCGTATCGCCAACACCCTGCGCAACCGTGGGTATTACTATTTCCGCCCCGATTTCATCGAATACCTGGCCGACTCCATCCAGGAGCCGATGAAGATAGCCCTGCGGATGATGCTCGCCTCCAACATCCCCTCCGACATGGTGAAGCGATACAAGACCGGGAAGGTCACGATGTATCTCTTCCGCAACCAGGGGGGCGGGGAGCCTGACACGATACAGACCTCGCGGGGAACCCTCATACAGATGCAGCCCTCGCGTTTCCGCAGGGCGCTGATGCCCGAGTGTGTCACCATGCGCACCGGACGTTACTTCGCCGTAAGGCAGATGAACTCCACCCAGACACGCCTGTCGCGCCTGGGGATATTCAACGCGATCAATATCGAGGTGATGCCCGACACCACCGCCACCGAGCCTACCCTGAACGTCGAGATCGGATGCACCTTCGACACTCCGCTGGAGTTCTCGGTCGAAATCAACGCCAGCTCGAAATCAAACAGTTATATCGGCCCGGGCGCGGAAATCGGAATCACCAACCGCAACCTCTTCGGGGGTGGCGAACAGTTGGGTGTGACCCTTACGGGCAACTATGAGTGGCAGACCGGAAAGGGAGCCTCGTCGCTGTTCAACTCCTATGAGGTCGGTGTGACCACAACCCTCTCCTTCCCCCGCATGCTCGCTCCGGGATTCATCAAGCGACGCAACCGCAACCTCAACTGGACGCGCTTCTCGCTCAACGCCGACCTGCTCAACCGTCCTCATTATTTCAAGATGGCGCAGTTCAATTTCTCGTTCAGCTATGACTGGCAGTCGTCGCGCTACTCATCCCACACCCTGACCCCCTTCAAGCTCACCTATACCAAGCTGATGAAGACCACCGCCGACTTCGATTCCATCATATCCCAGAACCCGGCCATCGCCCTCAGCTTCATGAGCCAGTATATACCGCAGCTCTCATACACCTACACCTATGACCGCAACTACGGACCGGACAACACCTTCAACTGGACCTTCACGGCCCAGGAGGCGGGCAACCTCTTCTGGTCGGTCTACGAGCTGTGTGGTTCGAAAGGGGAGAAGAAACTCTTCGGCACCCCCTTCTCGCAGTTCATCAAGGGGACTACCCAGGTGGTATATGGCCGTCGGCTCTGGGGCGACAACTGGCTTGTCAGCCGTGTCGCACTCGGAGCGGCATGGGCCTACGGCAACTCCTCGCAGGTGCCATATTCCGAACAATTCTATGTCGGGGGAGCCAACTCCATCCGTGCCTGGACCGTGCGCGAGCTTGGCCCCGGCTCATACCGTGCCCCGGCCGACCAGCGCAACGGCTATTTCGACCAGACAGGTACATTCAAGTTCGAGCTTAACACCGAATACCGCTTCCCGATAGTCGGCCCGCTCCACGGCGCCATATTCATCGACGCGGGCAACGTCTGGCTGCTGAAGAAAGACCCCCTCCGCCCCGGCGGGGAGCTGAAAGCCTCCACCTTCCTCAAGGACATCGCCCTCGGCACAGGTGTCGGACTCCGTTTCGACATCTCCATGCTCATACTCCGCGCCGACCTCGGCATCGGAATCCATGCCCCCTACGACACCGGCAAGAGCGGCTACTACAACATGACATCTTTCAAGAACTCCCTGGCCTTCCACCTTGCCATCG
>URLF01000122.1 GCA_900548705.1 uncultured Porphyromonadaceae bacterium
AACAGCCGTTTCGGCCACGCTTGTCTGATTGATGAGGCAAAGGTTCAGAAAGCCGAGAAATATTTCGACGACCACGGAGCATTGTCTACCTTTATCGGTCGACTGATTCCCGCCGTGCGCCAGCTGATATCAATCCCCGCCGGTCTGGCAAGGATGAATATCGGGGTGTTTGTAATCTTCACCGCCCTTGGGGCGGGTGTGTGGAACTGTGTGCTTGCCGGTCTGGGCTACTGGCTCGGCAAGACCGTGCCTTACTCACAGCTCTTCGAGTCTGTCGAGAAATACAACCACTATTTCACCATCGGCGGTTTCTGCCTGTTGCTGCTTTGCCTCCTTTTCATCGCCTGGCAGGCAATGAAGGGGAAATCAAAGAAGACATCAGCCGGAAAATGAATCCCTGACCCGATTCCCAATTCTTGAATCCCAATCAAACCTCGAATACAATGCTTGTTTCCCCCTCGCTTCTGTCGGCCGACTTCGCCAATCTGGCGAAAGATATCGAGATGATTAACCGCAGCGATGCCGATATGCTCCATCTCGACGTGATGGACGGCGTCTTTGTCCCCAACATATCTTTCGGCTTCCCGGTGATGGAAGCTGTCAGGAAGATATGCGACAAGCCGCTCGATGTCCATCTGATGATTGTCGAGCCGGAGAAGTGGGTGAACCGGCTGCGCGACCTCGGGGCGGAGATTATGAATGTACACCAGGAGGCTTGCGTTCATCTTGACCGCACAATCCACGCCATCAAGGAGGCGGGGATGAAAGCTGCCGTCACCCTCAACCCATCGACTCCGGTGTGTCTTCTTGAAGATGTCATCGCCGAGCTTGACATGGTGCTGCTGATGTCGGTAAATCCCGGTTTCGGCGGACAGAAATTCATCGCTAACGCAGTCGCCAAGACCCGCCGCCTGCGCGAGATGATTGACCGCACAGGTTCGGGGGCACTTATCGAAATTGACGGCGGGGTCAACGCCTCCACCGGCAAGCTTCTCGCCGAGGCCGGAGCCGACATCCTTGTGGCGGGCAGCTACGTCTTCAACGCCGCTGATCCCCTTGAGGCCATCCGCTCCCTCAAACAGCTCTGAACCATCTCGTCACGACAAACAACTCTTTCCGCCGTGATTGAGACCGATAGACTGATATTGCGCCATTGGCGGGAGGAGGATGCCCCCGCGCTTTACAAATACGCCTCAGACGGCCGTGTGAGCGAACTTGCCTTGTGGCCGCGCCACACCTCCGTCGAATTCAGCCTGGAGGTGTTGCGCAACTTCTTCATCCCCAACCGCGACACATTCGCGATGGTGCTGAAAGAAACCGGTGAACCGATAGGCTGCATCGGCCTTGTGCCTCCCGGTGACGAACACTATGAAATCAACCCATACGAACGGGAAATCGGCTATTGGATAGGGCATCCCTACTGGGGACACGGCCTGACGACCGAAGCGTTGCAAGCCTTCACCACCTACTGCTTCCACAAGCTGCATATCCCCTCCCTTCTGATAACCACCGACCTCCGCAACATCCCTTCCCAACGCGTCGCCCTGAAATGCGGCTTCTTCCCCCTCGCCGATTACACCTTTGACGCCATCCCCAGCAAAGCCTTCCGTCTCCTCCCCTGAGCATCCCCGGGTCTCACGCAGATTTCGCAGATACGCAGATTTCCCGCAGATAAAGCAGATGAAAGGATAGGCCTGATTAAAAAAGGTCTCACAGATTACACAGAAGCCATCCGGAAGACAAGAATCCGGATGGCTTCTGTGTAATCTGTGTAATCTGTGAGACCAATCCCTAATCTTCTGTAATCCTTATATCTGCTTTATCTGCGGGAAATCTGCGTATCTGCGGAATCTGCGTGAGACCCGTTGTCATCCATATGAGGATAAGTGGATAGCTCTGTTGGAATCTGCGCGGGAAATTGGCGGGGGGATGGGGATAAATCAGGCGGGAGATGGGGTGGGTTTGGGAATTTGTTGTAATTTTGTGGAAACATTTCGAGTTCCCATTGGTATGAATGAAGAGCCTTTGAGCCAGCTGTATCTGAGGGATACGGCGTTCCAGAATCTGATGCAGCGGCGCGTTTTCAATGTGCTGCTGGTGGCTTCCCCTTATGACGCGTTCATGATGGAGGAGGATGGGCGTGTGGAGGAACAGCTCTACAACGAGTATGTGGCCCTCAACTTGTCATCCCCTCCGCGTATCACCCGTGTGTCCCATATAAGCGAGGCACTGGCGATGATGGCGCAGAAGAATTTCGACCTCGTGATAGCCATGCCCGGTATGGATATCAGCGAGACCTTCATCGGCGCGAAAGAGATAAAGCTGGTTTTCCCCTCGGTGCCAATCGTGGTGCTTACCCCCTTCTCCAAGGAGGTGTCGCGCAGGCTTGCGTCTGAGGACTTCAGCGGAATCGATTATGTGTTCTCCTGGCTCGGGAACGTCGATCTCCTGCTGGCCATCATCAAACTCCTTGAAGACAAGATGAACGCCGAGAATGATGTGCTGGAGGTAGGTGTGCAGATGATTCTGATGGTCGAGGATTCTGTGAGGTTCTACTCCTCGATTCTTCCCCATCTTTACAAATTCCTGCTGAAACAGAGCCGGGAGTTCTCCACCGAAGCCCTCAACGAACATGAGAAGATGCTGCGTATGCGTGGCCGCCCCAAAGTGATGCTTGCCCGCGACTATGAGGAGGCCACCGAGCTTTACAAGAAATATTCCGACAAGATGCTCGGCATCATCACCGACGTGTCATTCATGCGCGGCGGCGAGAAGGACCGCAAGGCCGGCTTGCGGTTTGCCCGTCTTGTCAGGGACAACGACCCGTATCTTCCCATAATCGTCGAGTCGACCGAGACCGCCAACGCTCCGCTTGTCAAGGAGTTCAACGGCATCTTCCTCGACAAGAATTCCAAGAAGCTTCCGGTAGACCTCGGCAAGGAGATAATGCGCAACTTCGGATTCGGTGATTTCGTGATGCGCGACCCTGAGACCGGTGAGGAGATAATGCGCATCCGTTCGCTAAACGAGATGCAGAAAAGGATGTTCGAGATTCCAGACAACACCCTGCTCTGGCATGCCTGCCGCAACGACATCTCGCGCTGGCTCTATTCCCGCGCCATGTTCCCGATCGCCGACATCATCCGCCGCCACCGTTTCCGCAACATCGAGGAGGCCCAGGAAGTGAAGCAGCTTTTCTTCGACCTGATTGTGAAGTACAGGAAGATGAAAAACAGGGGAGTGGTGGCCGAGTTCCGCAAGGACCGTTTCGACTACTATTCCAATTTCGCCCGTATCGGCCAAGGGTCGCTTGGAGGAAAGGGACGCGGCCTGGCATTCATCGACTCGATTATCAAGAAACATCCTGAGTTCGACAACTTCAACGGGGTATCCATCTCGATACCACGCACGGTGGTGTTGTGTACCGACATCTTCGATGAGTTCATGGCCGACAACGACCTCTATCCGATAGCGTTGTCAGACCTTTCCGACGAGGAGATACTTGCCCGTTTCCTTGAGGCCCGGCTCCCCGACCGGGTGCGTGACGACCTGCTGGCCCTGACCGAGGTTGTCGACAAGCCGCTGGCCATCCGTAGCTCGTCGCTCCTTGAAGACTCCCATTACCAGCCCTTCGCCGGTATATACTCCACCTATATGATTCCCCGGATTCCAGACCGGGAACATATGCGGAAGGTACTGACCGATGCCATCAAGGGTGTCTACGCGTCGGTGTTCTATTCCGAGTCGAAGGCCTATATGTCGGCTACCTCCAATGTAATCGACCAAGAGAAGATGGCGGTGATAATCCAGGAGGTGGTGGGCACGGATCACGATGGTTTCTATTTCCCCTCATTCTCGGGTGTCGGCCGTTCGCTCAACTATTATCCCATAAATGACGAGCAGACCGAAGACGGCGTGGCCCAGGTGGCGGTCGGTCTCGGCAAATATATCGTTGACGGAGGGATGGCCCTGCGCTTCTCCCCCCGCCATCCCGGGAAGGTATTGCAGACTTCGACCCTCGACCTCGCGTTGCGCGATACCCAGCGTCAGCTCTACGCCCTCGACCTCAACAGTGTCCCCGAGGACTTCAAGGTTGACGACGGCTTCAACATCACCAAAAAGAATGTGCAGGATTTCGCCCGTGTGGGGGAGACCCTCAAATATATGGTCTCGACATTCGACATCAATGACCAGATGCTGCGCGACTCCCATCTGGGACTTGGACGCAAGGTGGTGACCTTCGCCAACATACTCCGTGACAATGTTTTCCCCTTAGCCGAAGTTGTCGACACCATGCTCTCAACCGGTCAGGAGGCTATGCAGCGCCCGGTCGAGATTGAGTTTGCAGGAAACATCGGCCCTGACGGAAATCTGAAAGGACGCATCTACTGGCTACAGATAAGACCCATCATCGATCGCAAGGAGGATGTGGATGAAGCGGTGCTGGCGCTCGACAATTCCCAGCTGATATTACGCAGCTCGACCGCCCTCGGCCACGGCACGAACGATTCGGTAAGTTCCGTCATGTATGTCCGCCCCGAAAACTTCTCTTCATTCCGCAACCCCGACATCGCCCGGGAAATCTCGCGGCTCAACAAGGAGTTCATGGACGCGGGAGAGGGGTATGTGCTGATCGGCCCGGGACGCTGGGGTTCGTCGGACAACGCACTCGGCATCCCGGTCAAGTGGGCCGACATATCGGGCGCACGTCTGATTGTGGAATCCTCCCTGGCCAATTACAGGGTCGAGCCGTCGCAAGGCACACATTTCTTCCAGAACCTCACATCCTTCGGTGTGGGATATTTCACCGTCAACCCCTTCTCGGGCGATGACTGGTATGATGTCGGGTATCTCGATTCCCTCCCGGCCACATACGAGTCAGACAATCTGCGCATCGTCAGGATGCCCTCCCCGCTTGTCATCGGCATCAATGGCCGGAAAGGCATAGGGGTGGTGGCGAAACCCGGTATGGTCTGACATCGGTTCCTGTCTGAAGGCAGTCGAAATCAGGTTGTCTGTTAATAAGATTGCCACTTTTGACGGCCCGAAAGCATGTTCATGAAAAATATCCTCAGGCGGCTCTGTTAAGTAGATTTATTTTCGTAACTTTGTCTGTTGATAGACAAGGGGGCGCGTACCGTGTCTGGCTGTTGTCTGTCTGCTTACACTTGCAAATATAGACAGAATGGGTTTCTTCAACATGATGAAAAGGGCGATGGGCTTTTCCAGCGCCGAGGATGACGAACTGGAAGTGGAGGGCATAGATGCCACGGTCACTCCTTTGCGCCAGAGAGCGCTATCTGCCCCCCAGGAAGAGGTGGGCAAACAGTCGGCAGCGGAAACTGACGAGACCCATACTCATAAGACTGTTCAGCGTGAGGAGGGAGCGCAGCAGACCGGTGATAATCCTGCCGATGCCTCGATGATATTCGAGGGTGTGGTAGGTATATTCAATGAAGCCCTTCCGGGATTCCTCCGCGACAGTGTTGACCCAGACAAGCAGCGTCAACTTCTCTATGAGTCGCTCGACAGCTCCATCAAGAAATATTTCGAGCAGTTGGAGAAAAATGTCGAACGCAAGCTCCACGGTCGTTATCAGTCGGAAAGCCGCAACCTCCAGGAACAGATAGAGGAGCTGCGCCAGAAAGCCCGCAAGGAGGAAGAGGGAAATTCCAATGCCAAAAACCTGCAGCTCAGTGCCGAACGTCAGAAGAGGGCACTCTCCGAACGGGTACATGAACTTGAGAAGCAGCTCGCTTCGATAGAAGCCGAGAATGAGCAGTATATACTGGAAAACAAGTCGATGGCCAACAAACTCCGCTTGGCCGCGTTGACCGAGCATGACAGCGATGTCGCTGCCCGGCTTGAGGAGGCCGACCGCAAGGTGGCTGAGGCTGAAGGACGGCTGGCTGCCGCCCAGGAAGCCCTCAATC
>URLF01000123.1 GCA_900548705.1 uncultured Porphyromonadaceae bacterium
ATCAACATCAAGAATGCCTCCATTATCGTAGCCGGCGGTTACGGTGTCGGTTCCAAAGAGGGATTCGACCTGCTCCACGAGCTGGCTTCCGTCCTCGGTGCCGAGGTAGGTGCCACCCGTGCGGCTGTCGATGCCGGCTTCACCGAGCATGCCCGCCAGGTGGGCCAGACCGGTGTGACTGTCCGTCCCAAGCTCTACATCGCCTGCGGTATCTCCGGCCAAATCCAGCATATCGCCGGTATGCAGGACAGCTCGATTATCATCTCCATCAACAACGACCCCAACGCACCCATCAATACCATCGCTGACTATGTCATCACGGGCAACTACGAGGAGGTCGTTCCCAAACTCATCAAGTATTACAAGAAAAACTCGAAGTAATGGCTAACTTCTATACAGATAACAAGGCGCTGAAGCTCCACCTCCAGCACCCCCTGATGCAGAAAATCGTCAGCCTGAAGGAGCGCGACTTCGCCGACGCCGACAAGTTTGACTACGCACCGGTAGATTTCGCCGACGCGATGGACAACTACGAGCGCGTCCTTGAAATCGTCGGAGAACTTTGCGGCACCACCATCGCCGAGAACGCCGAAGGTGTCGACCACGAAGGCCCCAAGGTTGAGAACGGCCGCGTGACTTACGCCTCCGGCACACAGCAGAACCTCGATGCCTGCCGCAAGGCCGGCCTGATGGGCATGTCGATGCCCCGTCGCTTCGGCGGTCTCACCTTCCCCATCACCCCTTATATCATGGCCGCCGACATCGTAAGCCGCGCCGATACCGGTTTCGAGAACCTCTGGGGTCTCCAAGACTGTGCCGAGACCCTTTACGAGTTCGGTTCAGAGGACCAGCGCGAGCGTTACATTCCCCGCGTTTGCGAGGGTGAGACCATGTCGATGGACCTCACCGAGCCTGATGCAGGTTCCGACCTCCAGTCTGTGATGCTCAAGGCCACAGAGATGCCCGACGGCAGCTGGCGCCTCAACGGTGTGAAGCGTTTCATCACCAACGGTGACGCTGACATCCATCTGGTGCTTGCCCGCTCCGAGAGCGGCACCAAGGATGGCCGCGGCCTCTCCATGTTCATCTATGACAAGCGTCAGGGTGGGGTGGATGTTCGCCGTATCGAGAACAAACTCGGTATCAAGGGTTCTCCCACATGCGAGCTTGTCTACAAGAATGCCAAGGCTGAGCTTTGCGGCTCACGCCGTCTGGGTCTTATCAAGTATGTGATGGCCCTGATGAACGGTGCCCGTCTGGGTATCGCCGCTCAGAGTGTCGGTGTCAGCGAGATCGCCTACCGCGAGGCTGACGCATACGCCCGCGACCGCAAGCAGTTCGGCAAGGCCATCATCGAGTTCCCCGCCGTGCGCGAGATTCTCGCCACTATGAAGGCCAAGCTCGACGCTTCCCGCTGTCTCCTCTACGAGACCTCTCGCTACGTCGACATCTACAAGGCATACGAGGATATCGCCCGCGAACGTTCGCTCACACCCGAGGAGCGTCAGGAAATGAAGCTTTACAACAAGCTCGCCGACGCCTGCACACCTCTCGCCAAGGGTCTCACCTCGGAATACTGCAACCAGAACGCCTACGACTGCATCCAGATTCATGGCGGTTCGGGCTTCATGAAGGATTACGCCTGCGAACGCGTTTACCGCGACGCCCGCATCACCTCCATATATGAGGGCACAACCCAGCTCCAGGTCGTTGCCGCCATCCGCCACGTCCTGACCGGCACCTACGCTCAGCTCGTCGAAGGCTACCAGCAGATGGAGGTCGCTCCCGAGCTGATGACCCAGAAGAAGATGCTTGACGTAATGTTCGGCAAGTATCAGGAGGCTGTCGAGGCTGTCAAGGCTGTCAACGAGACTGAATACACCGATTTCATGGCCCGTCGTCTCGTCGAGATGGCCGGTGACTGCGTGATGGGCTACCTGCTTGTCACCGACGCTTCCCGCAACCTCACTTCCGAGGATGCCGCTGTCAAGGAAGCCGCCGAGGAGCTTGTCAAGAGCGCCAAGGTATATGTCAACCTCGGTATGGCCGACGTTGCCCGCAACTCCGCATTCATCGCCACCGTGAAACCCGCCGATATGGCCGAGTATCAGGGCTGAATCCGACAGACCGGTTCACCGACATAAACTGAATCCGCCGTGTGCCACCAGCTGGCCACGGCGGATTTCTCGTTCAATCAGATTTGCAAAAATTTCTGATTTCGCGGTTTTGTATGCCAAATGTCAATTTTTTGTTGTACCTTTGCAAAACTCAATGCTCCTGTGGTGTAAAGACACGAATGTGACGTGGCGGGAAATGTGAACTTCGCATCACGATTATGTCAAAGAAACCACAAACAGGTAGCGAAACTGATAACGAGAAGTTGTAACTTTGCGCTATGATTAGCCGCTTTGCCGCGCGGCTTAATAGCAACTAAGAGAATAACTGATCGTAAGGGAATCAATAGGCGCATTGATTGCGCCGGATCATTTTATTCATTGTGTGTAATTCTCAACCTGAAGGCAGCAATGCCAAGGGTTGGGAATCAAATGTGAGGAAGCACTCCGTCGTGAGACGGGGTGCTTTTATTTACGGGCATCTTTTTGAATGAGGTGTGGGCGGCGTTGCCCCTCCAAACGTTTGGAGGGTCGGGGAAATTTTCGTAACTTTGCCCCACATTTCATCCATTTCAATGATAGCTGTCAACAATTTAGGCATACAATTCGGTAAAAGAGTCTTGTTTCAGGATGTCAACCTGAAATTCACCCCCGGAAACTGCTATGGCATCATCGGTGCCAATGGCGCGGGGAAGTCAACACTTATGAGAATCCTCTCGGATCAGCTCTCCCCTACCCACGGCACAGTCTCGATGGGCCCCGGCGAGCGTATGAGCGTTCTTGAGCAGGATCACTTCAAGTTTGACGACTGCACGGTGATGAACACTGTGCTGCAAGGTCACACAGTCCTATGGGACATCATGCAGGAGAAGGACGCGCTCTACGCGAAACCTGACTTCTCTGATGCCGACGGAATACGTGCTTCCGAGCTTGAGGAGCGATTCGCCGAGCTTGAGGGCTGGAACGCCGAGAGCGACGCGGCCGCCCTGCTCAGCGGTCTCGGAATCAAGGAGGACCGCCACTACATGCTGATGCGCGACCTCTCGGGTAACGAGAAGGTGCGTGTCCTGCTGGCCAAGGCCCTCTTCGGCAACCCCGACAACCTTCTTCTCGACGAGCCTACCAACGACCTCGACCTTGAGACTGTTGCATGGCTTGAAGACTACCTCTCGAAATTCGAGAACACCGTGCTTGTGGTCAGCCATGACCGTCACTTCCTCGACTCGGTCTGCACCCACACCCTCGACATCGACTATAACAAGCTTACCCTCTTTGCCGGTAACTACTCCTTCTGGTATGAGTCTTCACAGCTTGCCCTGCGTCAGCAGCAGCAGCAGAATAAGAAGGCCGAGGAGAAACGCAAGGAGCTGCTGGAGTTCATCCAGCGTTTCTCGGCAAATGTAGCCAAGTCGAAACAGACGACCTCGCGCAAGAAGATGCTCGAGAAACTCAACATCGAGGAAATCCAGCCCTCGTCGCGCCGTTATCCGGGGATCATCCTCACTCCCGAACGCGAAGTCGGCAACAAGATTCTCGAAGTCCACGGACTCGGAGCCACCGTCGACGGCGAAGTGCTGTTCAAGGATGTCAACTTCCAGATTGAGAAGGGTGACAAGGTAGCCTTCCTCAGCCATGACCCCCGCGCCATGACCGCCCTGTTTGAAATCATCATGGGCAACCGCAAGGCTGACGAAGGGACATATGACTGGGGTCAGACCATCACCACGGCCTACCTCCCGCTCGACAACTCGCAGTTCTTCAACACCGATATGAACCTTGTCGACTGGCTCTGCCAGTTCTCCGACGACTCCTCCGAGATTTACCTCAAGGGATTCCTCGGCAAGATGCTCTTCTCGGGCGAGGAGGTGCTGAAAAAGGCATCCGTCCTCTCGGGAGGTGAGAAGATGCGCTGCATGATTTCGAAGATGATGCTCCGCAACGCCAACACGATGGTGCTCGACTCCCCCACCAACCACCTCGACCTGGAGTCAATCCAGGCATTCAACAACACCCTGCAGGCATTCAAGGGTGTGGTGCTGATGTCGAGCCATGACCACGAGTTCATCCAGACCGTCTGCAACCGCATTATCGAGCTTACCCCCAACGGCATCATCGACAAGATGATGGACTATGACGACTACATCACCGACGAGAAGGTGGCCGCCGTCCGCGAGCGTCTGTACGCCAAAGCGTGAGCGGCATCCATCATCCAAGCGTAACACCTTAACCACCAAATATATCCGATATGGTAAAGCATATAGTGATGTTCAAGCTTTCAGGCACCTCGGAGAAAAGACTCGAAGTGGCATCAGCTTTCCGCGACGCCCTGTTGAAGCTCCCCGCAGAGATAGAAGTGCTGGAATCGATGGAGGTCGGCCTGAACCAGAACCCCGCCGAGGAGTGGGATGTGGTGTTGACCGCCGTCGTCCCGACAATGGCCGACGTGGAGGTCTACGCCAAACACCCCGCCCATGTGGCGGCAGCCTCCCTGCTTGCCGGGCACAAAGAGCTGCGCGGCTGCGTGGACTACGAATTTTAAGACCATTCAGAAACATTCTACAATAAACAAATATGGTTCAATTCTTCAAGAAGGGTCAGACAACCTTCTTCGCCGTCGAGACCGACCACAAGCTCTCCCCGGCGGAATTAGAGAAACTTGCATGGGCGTTTTCCGGAGCGAAACCCCTTTCGGCCACCTCTGTCAAGGGACGTTTCGTCGGTCCGCGCCGCGAGATGATCACCCCCTGGAGCACCAACGCCGTTGAAATTGCCCAGAATATGGGTCTTTCGGGCATCTCCCGCATCGAGCAGTTCGAGCGTGTGGGCCAGGAGGAGGAGCCGGTCTATGACCGCATGCTGTCGCGCCTCTACGACGGCCTCAACTCAAAGGTGTTCGACGTCAACCGCAAGCCCGACCCTATTGTGAGAATCGAGGACATCCACGAATACAATCTCCGCGAAGGACTCGCCCTCAGCCCCGACGAAGAGGCTTATCTCGAATCCCTCGCCAAGAAACTCGGCCGTCCGCTGACCGACTCCGAGGTGTTCGGCTTTTCCCAGGTCAACTCCGAGCATTGCCGCCACAAGATTTTCAACGGCACATTCGTGATTGACGGCCAGGAGAAGCCGATGTCGCTCTTCAAGCTCATAAAGAAGACCTCACAGGAGAACCCCAACGGACTGGTGTCGGCTTACAAAGACAATGTGGCTTTCCTTGAAGGCCCCAAGGTAGACCAGTTCTATCCAGTCAACCCCGACCGTCCCGACTACTTCGAGGTGAAGGATGTCAAGACTGTCATCTCCCTCAAGGCCGAGACCCACAACTTCCCGACAACCGTCGAGCCGTTCAACGGCGCGGCCACCGGAACCGGTGGCGAAATCCGCGACCGCCTCGGTGGCGGCAAGGCATCCCTGCCGATTGCCGGAACGGCCGTCTACATGACCTCATACCCCCGCCTCAGCCCCGAACACCGTTGGGAGCTGATGATGAATCCCCGCGTCTGGCTCTACCAGACCCCTGCCGAAATCCTCATCAAGGCCTCCAACGGAGCCTCCGACTTCGGCAACAAATTCGGCCAGCCCCTCATCTGCGGTTCGCTGCTGACCTTCGAGCATGAGGAAAACGACCGCAAATATGCCTACGACAAGGTAATCATGCTTGCCGGAGGTGTCGGTTTCGCCGCAAAGAAGGATGCTATCAAGGGCACACCCGTGGCCGGCGAGAAGGTCGTGGTGATGGGTGGCGACAACTACCGCATCGGTATGGGGGGCGGCGCTGTCTCTTCTGTCGAGACAGGCCAGTG
>URLF01000124.1 GCA_900548705.1 uncultured Porphyromonadaceae bacterium
ATCGAGTCGCCGAGGTCGGCATAGTGAAGGTGGAAACGCTCATGCCCTTCGAGGTGTGCGATTCGTTCACGATAGTCAACTGACGAGCGACGGATCACTCCATGCACGTCATAACCTTTGTCGAGAAGAAACTCAGACAGGAAAGAACCGTCTTGGCCGGTCACTCCGGTAATCAAGGCAATATTCTTCATCGTAGTGTATGTTTTTGATAAATTTTGGGTTCAATATGGAAGATTGATGGAGGAGGGGAAACCGCCTCCTTCATCAAAAATGAGACAACAGTGACTCGAAGGCCACGGCTATGCCGTCGGCATCCTTGCCACCTGCCTGGGCGAATCCGGGCTGACCGCCGCCACCACCCTTGATAGCCTTGGCGGCCTCGCGGACCATGGCGGAAGCATTCAGGCCGGTCTCAACCAGGTCGTTGGTAAGCATGACCGTCAACAGGGGTTTGCCCGAGACATCTACCGTAGCTCCGAGGAAAGCGGTCTTTTCGGGGCTGTTGGCCCTGAGCTGGAAGGCTACATTCTTCACCACATCGGGAATACGGATACCGGTCATCACCGCTACCTTCACGCCGTTGCGCTCCTCGGCCTGCTCCAGAATCTGCTTTGCGAGCATGGCGATACGTTCCTTCATGTATTCCTCGGCCTGCTGACGCAATTCGGTGTTCTCCTCAATCGACTTGCGCAGAGCTGCCACAACGTCTGGAGCGTTATGGAGCATCTGGCCGATTTCCCGGAGAGTATGCTGCAGTTCGCTGACAGCGTTTTCAACCTTTTCCCCGGTTATCGCCTCGATACGGCGGATTCCGGCAGCGATGCTGCTCTCGGAGATAATCTTGATCATACCGATGTTACCGGTATTGTCGACGTGGGTACCGCCGCAAAGCTCAACGGAGTCACCGTAGCGGATGACACGCACCTCATCGCCGTATTTCTCGCCGAAGAGAGCCATCGCGCCCATCGCGCGGGCCTCCTCGATAGGCACATTGCGGTGTTCGTCACGCGCCATCGCCTTTCTGACATAGCTGTTGGCCAGACGTTCCACCTTCTCCAATTCCTCGGGGGTCACCTTCTGGAAATGGGAGAAGTCGAAACGGAGAAGATCAGGCGACACGAATGAGCCTTTCTGCTCGACATGGGTCCCAAGCACCTCGCGCAACGCCTGATGAAGCAGGTGTGTCGCGGAGTGGTTGGCGGATGTTGCCCTGCGGGCATTGGTGTCGATACGAGCCTCGAACACAGCCTCAAGGTTGGTGGGGAGCTTGTATGTGAGATGCACCCCGATACCATTCTCACGTTTGGTGTCGAAAATCTCGATGGTCTCCTCGCCGTCGGTCAGTGTGCCACGGTCTCCGACCTGACCACCCATCTCTGCGTAGAAGGGGGTCTGGCTGAGGATTATCTGGTAGAATTCCTTGTTTTTCTGTTTTACCTTGCGGTAGCGGAGGATATGGGCAGGAGCGGAAGTCTCGTCGTAACCGACAAACTCCTGCTCACCTTCGCGCAGCACAACCCAGTCGGAGGTCTCGACGGCGGCGGCGTTGCGCGCGCGCTGTTTCTGCTGCTCCATCTCCGCATCGAAACCGGCCTGGTCGAGGGTCATACCGTTCTCTTTGAGAATCAGCTGGGTAAGGTCGAGGGGGAAGCCGTAGGTGTCGTAAAGCACGAATGCCTCCTTGCCTGAAATCTCGGTCTTTCCCTCCTTGCGGGCAACGGCGATAGCCTTGTCAAGCATTGCGATACCGTTGTCGAGGGTGCGGAGGAAGGAATCCTCCTCCTCTTTGGTCACCTTTATAATGAGGTCGCGCTGTTTGGCGATTTCGGGATATGCGCCACCCATAAGCTCGATGAGGGTATCGACCAGACGATAGAGGAATGCCTCTTTCTGGTCGAGGAATGTATAGGCGTAGCGGACGGCACGACGCAGGATTCGGCGGATGACATATCCGGCCTTTGCGTTGGAGGGAAGCTGGCTGTCGGCAATCGAGAAAGCGATTGTGCGGATATGGTCGGCGATGACACGCATTGCGATGTCCACCTTCACATCCTCGCCATATTTCTTTCCGGAAAGCTCGGCGATTTTGTTAATCATGGGGGTGAAGACATCGGTGTCGTAGTTGGAGGTCTTGCCCTGGAGAGCCATACAGAGGCGCTCGAATCCCATACCGGTATCAATCACCTTGGCGGGAAGCGGCTCAAGGCTGTGGTCAGCCTTGCGGTTGAACTGCATGAACACGAGGTTCCAGATTTCAATCACCTGAGGATGGTCTTTGTTGACCATCTCGGCACCGCTTACCTTGCCGCGTTCCTCCTCGCTGCGGAGGTCTATATGGATTTCCGAGCAGGGACCGCAGGGGCCGGTCTCACCCATCTCCCAGAAATTGTCATGTTTGTTGCCGTTGATGATATGTGAGGCGGGAAGATGTTTCTCCCAATATGATGCCGCTTCGTCGTCGCGTCCCAGGCCTTCGGCCTTGGATCCTTCGAACACAGTGGCATAGAGACGCTCGGGATCAAGTCCGAGGACATCCACCAGGAATTCCCAGGCCCAGTCGATTGCTTCCTTCTTGAAGTAATCGCCGAACGACCAGTTGCCAAGCATCTCGAACATCGTGTGATGGTAAGTGTCGAGACCTACTTCCTCAAGGTCGTTATGCTTTCCGCTGACACGGAGGCATTTCTGGCTGTCGGTCACGCGGGTCCATTTCGGCGCCTTGTTGCCAAGAATGATATCTTTGAACTGGTTCATACCGGCGTTGGTGAACATCAGCGTCGGGTCATCCTTGATTACCATCGGAGCCGAAGGGACAATCTGATGGCCCTTGCTCTGGAAGAACTGCTTGAAAGATTCGCGTATCTCGTTAGCAGTCTTAACGTTAGAATTCATCTCTATATTGGGGTTTTATTTTTCTTCGAAAATTCGGTGTAATTGGGGAATTTCGGGCGCAAAATTACGAATTTTTCCCAAAAGTAGGTGTGACCTAAGGGTAAAAAAATGGTAACAGGTCTATTTTTGCCCCTTATTCATGGCTCACACCACCAAACTGTTGTGCATTCGGGTTGTGATACTGCGAATTTTCGATGAAACGCCCCTGACAGACTGGAATCCGCACCTATCCCCTCTCGGGGATTTAAAATGCGGATTCCATATATGATATGTCGCTATCAGCGGGTGGCACGTTTATCCCAGGAGGGACGGGCGGGATCTTCTGCCACCAAAGCCTCGTCGAGATCTATTTTCAAGGCTGAGGCAAGCATATCGCCATATTCCGGATCGGCGTTGTGGCAGGCACGGACATGTCTCTGCTTGATGAACAGGGGCACACCTTCCATCTGGGCCGCAGTGTTATCGCATGTGGCTTGCTTGTCTTCACTGCTCATCAGTCTCCAGAGTTTGCCCGGCTGGGTGTAATAGTCGTCGTCATACTCCCGCTCGTCATAATCATAGACCTCCCCCTGAATTTTCATCGGAGGTTCTTTGAGTGAGGGGGTATCCTGCCATTCGCCGAAGCTGTTCGGCTCGTAAGACAGTGTTGCCCCATAGTTGCCGTCGGTACGCATCTTGCCGTCGCGGTGGTAATCGTGGAAGGGACACTTCGGCTGGTTTACCGGTATGGTGTTGTAGTTGACCCCAAGCCGGTAGCGTTGGGCGTCACCATATGAGAACAGGCGTCCCTGGAGCATCTTGTCGGGAGAAAATCCGATGCCTTCCACGATGTTGGCCGGATTGAAAGCCGCCTGTTCTATCTCGGCGAAGAAGTTTTCAGGGTTGCGGTTGAGTTCAAGGATGCCGACATCATGCAGGGGGAAATCCTTGTGATACCACACCTTGGTCAGGTCAAACGGATTTATGTGGTATTTCCTGGCCTCGTCCTCGGTCATCAGCTGCACCTGCATCTTCCAGCGTGGGAAATCTCCACGCTCGATGGCCTCGAAGAGGTCGCGCTGGTGTGATTCGCGGTCTTTGGCGATGATCGCTTCCGCTTCCTGATCTGTCAGGTTTTTGATTCCCTGCAAGGTGCGCAGGTGGAATTTCACCCAGATACGCTGGTTGTCCGCATTGATAAAACTATAGGTGTGGCTTCCGAATCCGTGCATATGGCGATAGGAGTAAGGAATGCCGCGAGGGCTCATAGTGATTGTCACCTGATGAAGCGCTTCGGGCAGAAGTGTCCAGAAGTCCCAGTTGCTGTTAGGGCTGCGCATGTTCGTTTTCGGGTCTCGCTTGATGGCATGATTCAAATCCGGAAATTTAAGAGGATCACGTAAGAAAAAGACAGGAGTGTTGTTTCCGACTAAATCCCAGTTGCCCTCTTCGGTGTAGAATTTCATGGCAAAACCGCGGATATCACGTTCGGCATCTGCCGCCCCACGTTCTCCGGCTACGGTAGAGAAACGGACGAAACATTCAGTTTGCTTTCCGACTTCGCTGAAAATAGCTGCACGGGTGTACTTCGTAATGTCATGAGTGACGGTGAATGTGCCGTAAGCTCCCGAACCTTTAGCATGCATACGTCTTTCCGGAATCACTTCACGATCAAAATGAGCAAGCTTTTCAATAAGCCATGGGTCTTGTAACATGACAGGTCCGCGTTGACCTGCGGTTTGCGAATTCTGATTGTCGGCAATGGGACGACCGTTCGCGGCAGTTAGTTTTTTTTCTTCCATAAAATAGATGTTAGTCGGAGGCGAAGTTTAAATAAACCGAAGTCTTTTTTATTCTTCTGTCCGGGTTTATAATATGTAACAAAGATAGACCGATTTTGCTTGCTTGTCAAACTGATAATTTCTATCTAAAGATAGAGAATAACTATGAACAATCTTTAAAACCTCCGGTATTTTTTATTTCAAGTACATCTTTCACCCGGGTCATGTACTTCTTTTACCTTTTTCTTCTACATCATTTGCCAGAATGAAGTACTTCCTGTCACTCACTCTTTTACATGTTTGCCTGCACTCTTTTACTTGTTTTTCACCACTGCGGTACAATATAAAAAAAACTCCCGTCCTTCCTTTCGGAAGGCGGGAGCCTTTATCTTAAAAATGACTATAGCTTTCTTATATCTTGCTGATTATACGATACCCTGAGCCATCATAGCTTTGGCAACCTTCATGAATCCGGCTACGTTAGCACCTTTCACATAGTTTACATATCCGTCGGCTTCAGTACCATACTGAACGCAAGCTTCGTGGATATTCTTCATAATGCTTTTCAGTTGTACATAACCTATCAGAAAGCTTAACAACATATGGTAAAACTGTACGGTTTGGATCAGTGATCCAGGGGCATTCATAATGTGAAGGAGAAGTTTGCTTTTTTTGTCTCCCTGTTCCGCTTTGTCTTCTATCTCATTTTCATTGAGGTTCTGGATCGCGGAACCGAATCCGTAAAAAATACTGTTGATTACTATAAACAGCAGAAATAACATCCACCCGGCGACCGGATTATCACTACTATCCATATACACTCCTTTTTTCTGTGCGTATTATTAAGATCATAAGGCATAAGCACACAGTTATGCCCGAAAAAGTATATCACCTTACTATTTATTCGTCAAGCAACTCCCTGTTATGTAGGAAGTTCCAGACTGATTTTCAGTGCTTTGTTTACTTTTGCAAGGGCTTCCGGATCCAGATGACAGATCTTGTCTTTCAGCCTTTTTTTATCAATGGTGCGCAGCTGTTCGAGAAGAATGACGGAATCCCTGACAATGTCGTAAGCAGATGCGTTGATCTCGATGTGCGTAGGCAGTTTGGCTTTATTCATCTTGGAAGTAATGGCAG
>URLF01000125.1 GCA_900548705.1 uncultured Porphyromonadaceae bacterium
ATAAAGCTGACTAATTGGGCGAAAACGTACTTGTCCTTATTCATAACAGTCTGATTCAGACTGCAAAAGTAATTTCAAATCGTTGCGCCCCGAAATCGTTTATAACAAATTGAATTTCAATTATTTCAAAGAACTCTTATGATTTTTTAGTGGACACTAATGATATGCGGATATGAAGAAAGCCCTCCCGCAATGAGCGGCTAGGGCTTTCGGGGGTCTTTAAACCTGTGTTTAGTGTCCAATTAAACAGAGAGCGAGACCAATTCCTTTCCGAGGCGGTTCAACGCCCCGACGATTTTTTCCGCCTGCCTCGGACGGGGCTTGGAACGTCCGGCGGCGTAGTGCCACAACTGGCGTTGGTTGACCCCGGTGATATACTGGAGGGCGGCGAAAGAGAAGATGTTCTGATAATGCGCGAGCAGGCTCTGGATATCAAATTTGTAAGACAGCACAAGGTCATCGGCCGCGAGGATTTCCGGAAATGACTCCCCGTCAACCTTGGCGCAGTCGACATAAAAGCGGATGCTTTCAAGGACATAATCCTCGAAACCGGGGAAATCGCCTTCGTAAGCGACCACCCACCCGGGCATAAGGTCGCACGACGCGCAATATCCTTTAGGTGTCTTTGACGTGTTGATGGTCAATTGTCGCATATATGATAATAACAAATAATCGGTTGAAATAGCGCGGGCGCGAAACCCGCGCTATTGTGTCCAAACCAAAAAAGAACAGGAGGATGAAAGATTAAAGAGGGGGGAGTGGTTCCCACTCCCCCACTCTGTCGTCAGAACTTCAGGCCCGACTGTCTCTCCACACTGGCAAGCTCTTTCCCGTAGATGTCGGAGGATGGTTTCCCGTTCAGGGTCACTTTTCCCGGCTTCAGGGGGTGTTTGAGCTGTCGGTGGCTTCCTTGGATGGCGACGATTCGCCACCCGTCGGCAAGCAGCGCTTTCAGCACCGCCCCAGTCTTTAATACTTTCATATCAATGTTCTCTTTTAATTGGACACCGCAAAGATAGTAAATTTACTATTAATCGCCAAATTTCCCGCCAGGAAAAATATGGGGACAAGGAATTTTTTCAGTATTTCCTATGTGACACTGCGCGACCTCTAAAGTTGCGACATTGCAACCACTCGGCCACGCGGTAGACTCCCCCCTTTAGCATCCGCAACATCCCGTTCTCTGTGAACGTGGCCGTAATCTGAGCGCATACATACTTCTTCCACCGGATCAAGAACATCGCGTGGGTTCGTATTCCCCGGATTACTCTGGACGCATCTATGGTCGCCCCTGCGAGGAAACTGAACGTGAACTTTTGCGAGGAGACAATCTGGGCAACCTTCTTCTTCTCGTTCTCCAGATGGTAATTTAGCCTGAGAGTACATACACCCTGGGAGAATACTTCCTCCATCTTTAAGGAAGCTCTCTATTTCAAAAAAATTTTCGCTAAGACATAAAATTCATTCCCGAAGATAAAAAAATAATCAAAAGATTATTAACTTTGCACAGTCTTAAGATAGGCAGGAGTTCTGTAATCCCGGATTTCTGACTTGACCCCGGGAATTCCTTTCAATTTGGAAAAGCCAAACCTTTCTTAAGACATTTTTTACAAAACACAAAACAATCCCGATATGAATCCCTCCCTTAAGAATGTGATTGACAAAATAGCCGTCATTCCGAACTTATCGGCCACCGAAACAGACAATCTTATACAGGAAGCTTTCTCACTAGCTAAAACGACGCAAGAGAAACAGGAGGCGGGCGCATACCTTCGAATCGCCATATCACGGCGAAAACGCCCAGACATAGATGTGAAAAACATCCTCGGATAAACAACCGAGATGTTGAATCTTTCGTACATCGCGAGACGTTATTTTGGCAAAGATCGGACATGGCTGTACCAAAGGCTCAACCGTTCAGTCGTCAACGGGAAACCCGCCGCTTTCACAGAGGCAGAGTTACAGACATTATCTGATGCCCTAAACAAGATAAGCCATATCATCCAACAAACCTCAACTAAATTAATTTATTGAAATCAAACCAGCGCAACCGGACTTAAGTCTTTGTACAGCGACCGGAGCCGCTTTTGAACTTTAGCCGTAATCTTAGGAGAGAGATTACGGCAACCTGTAGCAGAGTGCCCATTTTTACTTCTTCTGACTGGTGATTGCTGGTTGCAAATTTCTGCCCGTAATAGTGCTGTATCATTCAAGGTGACCACTTATCTGTCAACCAGTCGGATAACCGCCGGCTTTTCTCAGTTTACGATGTAGCTCGTTGGATTTCATCGCTTAATTTGATTTCCACTGCGAAGATAATGCTATCTTTTGGAATAGCAACATGATTTTATCGGGCAGAGAGCTAAAGGCCGTGGCGGTGGGAGACGGCGTTGGACATGTTGACGGAGACGATGCGGTCAAGGTTGAATGAGCCTTTTATGAGGACGATGTTAAGCTCCCAAGGTTCTTCGGAGACAATCAGGAGATTATGACAGATTCCGGCATCTTCTCCTTCAGGGGGCATGATTGTGTATATCGAGGAGGTTTCCCCCTCCCCTTTCGATTCTATCAAGGGCTCATATGAGCCTTCCTGGATTATGCGCTGCAATACGGGACGCACCGATTCCATAGTCTCGGCATTGTCAACGCTGATTACCTCCATCCCCTCCATACTCCGTATGGCATCTTTCGGGATGAATTTGTCACCCGTGTTGATTGACCTGCTGGCTATCTGCATCGCGGCTTTTCCTATGAAGACGGTCTCAACACCCGGAAGACCGGCCAGTTCGTGGAACACTTTTACCTGTGAAAAGACTGTGGCGCATATGCCCACCACGATTGTCAACAATATCAGAATCTTTTTCATCGTCTTAGAGGTTTTCTTCCTGATTGAATATGTTTTCAATTATTTTCGCGTCATCCGCCACCGGACGGCTGGCATTGGCGATGCTTGCCTGAGCTATGGCCATATTCCGGTAGACTCGCGAGAATGCACGACCTATCAACGCCTTGGCTTCTTCCGGGTCGGTCACCTCGCGGTTCTTTCCGGAAGGGGGAGCAGGGCTCTCGGTAACGGTCACCGAAGCGAGCATACGATCGGTGGTGGAGGCTGGGTGTCTGTCCGCTGTCCGGTTTCTCCGCGAACCTTTCTTGACTGGGACGGGGACTTCCTGTACAGATTCCTCCTTGACAGGAACTTCCTGGGTCACCTCCATCGGCTCAGTTGACGACAGGCTACTCGCCAGGATGCTGATTTCAGGCATCACCATCGAAGCGGCTGTATCATTGTCTGCCAACAGGGTGCCCCGGTCACCAAGGTCGGGACGGGACATCGGGAGTAACATCACCAGCAGCACCACAGCGGCGGCAACAGATGTGCTCCACCACATTATTTTGCGCCATACAGGCAACCTGAGGACGCGCGGTGAGCCGGAATCCATCTTCACCTCGTCATCAACACGACTGTCGCGGTTGTCAACCGCCGCGAGATTGTCTATGAGTGCGGTCAATTCCGCTTCAAGCCCGGCAGGTAGTTCCTGACGGCAAATCTGAGTCAATATACGCTTTTCCTCAACAAGATCAGAGGGAAGAGCGGCATCGTCCGCCTCGTCGAGGAGTGACAAAAGCCGCTTCTCCTCGGCGGGTGAACTTTTCCCGTCGTAGAACAGCTCTATCAGTTTCCGTATTTCATCTATTTCCATCTGTCTCATATTATTGAGTTAATCGGGTCAACGACGATACATTTCCCGGAGCCGTCTTCTGGCCCGGGACAGTTGCTGACGGACAGTCTCGTTTGATATGCCGAGTTCATCGGCAATCTCATCATTGTCGAGGTCGGAATAGGCCCGCAACATCAACCCCTTCCGCTGCGACTCCGGCAGTGAAGCCATCATCCGCTCTATATGTTCGAGGTTGTCCTTATCGGCCATCGGGTCGTTCTCGCAAGTGGTTCCGGCCTCCACCGCCACCACCGGGTCGGATATGTCGGCCTCGTGGCGGACACGCCGCAAGGAGTCGAGGCATATGTTGCGGGTGACTTTCATCACAAACCCACGCATATTTCTGACATCCACGAGTTCGGAACGCATCTCCCAGAGCCTCACCATCGCATCCTGAACCGCATCCGACGACATATCGCGGTCACCCAAAAGAGCGACCGCAACCCCGTACATCGTGCGGTAATGGGGCAAAACCAGGGTTTTGAACGTTTCGTTGTCCATCTTGTCGTCTATAAGACGTAACTGAACGCAGGTTTGTGACAACGTGTATGAAAAAAATCGGCATTCTTTTCAGAACACCGATTTTTTCATATCCTGAAGGAGCTTGCAAGGCAACCTCGGAAGGGTCAGTTTTTCTTTTTCGCCGATCCGCCTTTGGCCGCATCCAGCTCTTCGGCGAATTTACCGGGATAGCTGATTTTGAGCTTTGGCACCATCATCGAGTATATCACGAAGCCGATGCCCATCAGTATGAACGGAATCGAGAGCCATTGCCCCATGTTGAGTGTCATACCCACTTCGAAATCCTCCTGCGGGTTCTTGATGAACTCTATCAGGAAACGTGACCCGAAAAGGACGATGAAGAACACTCCGAAAATCAGACCGGGACGTTCGCCGGCGTTCTTTTTCCAGTACATCCACATCAGCAACGCGAACAATCCGAGATAGCAGAGAGCCTCGTAAATCTGGGTCGGATGGGAAGGCAAGGAATATATCGGGGGCTGTATTCCCGCCATCCACGGGCCAAGATTGGTCACAAATCTGAAACCCCATGGCAAATCGGTCGGATGACCGTAGATTTCATGGTTCATCAGGTTGCCGATGCGTATGAGGGCACCGACAAGGGCAATCGCTATCACCAACCGGTCGTAAGTCCAGAAGGGGGTGCGCTTGGTGGTGAATATCGAGAAGAGGATGACAGCAATCAGCAGGCCGATTGTGCCGCCATGGCTGGCAAGTCCCCCCTCCCAGGTATACAGGATTTCTATCGGATGCTGGGAATAGTAATCCCACGCATAGAAGAACACATGGCCCAGGCGCGCGCCGACGATAGTGGCGATGATGACATAAATTAGCAATATCCCAAGCCAGCTTTCGGGGGCTCCTTCCCTGCGGAACATCTTCTCGACAATCTTGTAGCCGAGGAAAAATCCGATGACGAACATCATCCCGTACCACCTCACGGTCAGGGGACCGAGATGGAAGAATACGGGATTAACATTCCAGGTGATGAAGTCAAGCATAGTGACAACTTATTTGGCGGCGTTGACGATGGCCTCCGTGTCGCGGGCAATCATAAGCTCCTCGTCGGTAGGCACGACAACCACCTCGACTTTCGACGCGGGGGTGGAAATCACAGTCTCGGTGCCACGGGTGCGGGCATTGACCTCCTCGTCGATTTCCACTCCCATGAACGCGAGCGGACGGCAGACATTGCCGCGCAGGCCGGTCTGGTTCTCACCTACTCCGCCGGTGAATACGATGATGTCGACACCACCCATCTCGGCGGCATACGCACCTATGTATTTCACGATGCGCTGCTCATACATCTCCAGGGCGAGATGGGCGAGTTCCTCGCCATTCTTGTCAGCGGCCTCGATTTCACGCATATCGGAA
>URLF01000126.1 GCA_900548705.1 uncultured Porphyromonadaceae bacterium
CCCCCGCCGACACCCTGCAGATGTCATACAAGAAGGAGTATGGTACCGATGTCATCGAGATTCACCGCGACGCCATCACCGAGGATGACGTTGTCGTTCTCCATGATGATGTCCTCGCCACCGGCGGCACAATGGCGGCTGCTTATGAGCTGGTGAAGTCGATGAACCCCAAGAAGATTTACATCAACTTCATCATCGAGCTTTCGGCCCTCAATGGCCGTGCCAACCTCCCCGCCGACGCGGAAGTCACCTCGCTCATCACTTATTGAGCCTCCCCACGATACTATACCTGCGATTTTTTTTTACCTTAAACCTGATGCCGTGATGTGACAGCCAACATTGCGGCATCATTTTTGTTATATCATAAGGGAAAAAGCCCAAAGTCAAAGACAACATTCAATATGGACAAGATTCTAAGAAAGATGGCCCTCGAGTATCACCGCGCTCCGAAGCCGGGCAAGCTCGAGGTGGTTCCCACCAAACCCTACAACTCTCCCGGCGACCTGTCGCTGGCCTATTCCCCCGGTGTGGCGTATCCCTGCCTTGAAATCAAGGATGACACATCGAAGGTATATGAATACACCAACCGTGGCAATCTCGTGGCGGTGATTTCAAACGGCACCGCCGTGCTTGGACTCGGCGATATCGGCCCGGAGGCCGGTAAACCTGTTATGGAGGGGAAGGGACTTCTCTTCAAGATTTTCGCCGGACTCGACTGCTACGACCTGGAGATTGACGAGAAGGATCCCGAGAAATTCATCGCTATCGTCAAGGCTCTCGCCCCAACGTTCGGTGGCATAAACCTGGAGGACATCAAGGCTCCCGAATGCTTCGAGATTGAGACCCGCCTCAAGGAGGAACTTGACATCCCCGTAATGCACGACGACCAGCACGGGACGGCCATCATCTCGGCGGCGGCCCTGCTCAACGCCCTCGAGATACAGGGGAAGGATATCCGTGAAATCAAGATGGTGGTAAATGGCGCGGGTGCGGCAGCCATCTCCTGCACCCGTCTTTACAACGCCCTCGGTGTGCGTCGTGAAAACATCATAATGGTCGATTCCAAGGGGGTCATCCGCAAGGAACGTCCCGGGCTAAACTCCCAGAAAAAGGAGTTCGCGACAGACCGTCCCGGGGTGTTCACCCTCGCCGAAGCTATGGCCGGAGCAGACCTTTTCCTGGGTCTCTCGGTCAAGGATGTCGTGACTCCCGACATGTTGAAATCGATGGCATACCGTCCCATCGTCTTCGCCCTCGCCAACCCCGATCCCGAAATCAGCCGCGACCTGGCCATGGCCTCGCGCGACGACCTGATTTTCGCAACAGGCCGCAGTGACTATCCCAACCAGATCAACAATGTCCTCGGATTCCCCTACATATTCCGTGGCGCGCTCGATTGCGGGGCCACCTCAATCAACGAGGAGATGAAGCTCGCCGCCGCCAAGGCGATAGCCTCCCTGGCTCATCAGCCGGTCCCCGAGTCAATCCGCGAAGCCTACTCGGAGGAAGACCTCACATTTGGACGCAATTACATCCTTCCTAAGTCGATGGATCCCCGTCTGCTGGAAGTTGTTCCACCCGCCGTCGCAAAGGCCGCTATGGACTCCGGAATAGCCCGTAAGCCCATCGCCGATTTCGACGCGTATGTGGCCCGACTCCGCAGCCTCGGCGAGAACTGTGCCGACGGTGTATGTTATCCCGTCCTTCTCAACACCCCCGAGATTTTCTCCAAGCTCGCCGCCCGTCTCGGCTACCCCCTCGACCACTTCACCAACTGACCCCCGTTATCGGTCAGTCGTCTTACCGATAGTCACCTTCCCGATTTCGCGGTCGTCCCCCCGTGGGGGGACGGCTGTTTTTCTACCCAATCGATAACTTGTTTTGAGGATAGGTCTCACGCAGATTAAATTGTCTCACGCAGATTATTTTGAAAAAAGGTCTCACGCAGATTACGCGGATACGCAGATTGTCGCAGATGTAAAGAAAGGTCTCACAGATTACACAGATTACACAGATGCCATCCGGATGGAATGTTGTTGGATTTCCGCCCGGATGGCATCTGTGTAATCTGTGTAATCTGTGAGACCCCTCCCTTAAATCTATGTTAATCCGCGATTAATCTGCGTATCTGCGTAATCTGCGTGAGACCTTTCTTTATATCTGCGTGAGACACGAAGGAAAAGGTGAGGAGTGAGTGGGGATTAGCTGCGGCGGGTCTGCCAGCGGGTGACGAGGTAGGCGGTGGCGGTGTAAATCAGGGTGAGACCCCACAGCCAGTACCAGGGTTTCGACTCAAGGGCCATCGTTGCGCCGTTGGAGTTGATGCGCACAAATCCCTCAACGCCCCATGTGGCCGGAACGATATCCCCGAGCCAGGTCAGGAAGTGGCCCATCGCGTAGCGTGGCCATGTCAGTCCCGACAGGAAGAGGAACGCCACGGAGGTGAAAACCACTATCACAAACGCCGACTCTCGTTCCGTGGCCATGATATTCATCGTCTGACCGAGCATGGCGGTGGCAAGCAGCATCGGCAGGATGAACAGGATATAGTCGATAAGCTCTCCCTGATGGGGGTAATGGAAGAAGAGCAGGACGTAGTGGAGTATGTAAATCGACAAAGGTATGTAAAGGATGGTGTAGCAAAGGGCACGGCCGAAAATCTGGGCCGAAGGTGACATAGTGTCGCCGGTCACAGGGAGGCTCCCTTTCAGGCGGCGACGTTGCTCGGCGCGTGTGCCCCCAAGCAGGACAATGCCGAGAATCATGCTCTGCTGGAGAATCAACACCACGATGCCGGGGATGATGAACGAGGCGAATCCCTGCTGGGTGTCACCCAAGGGGAAGCCCACACTCCCGATTGTGGATGTCTCGCCGGTAGCGGGCATCCCGAGGTCATCAAGGGTCATCTGGCGCAATTGCGCACCAGTGGCGATCTGCAGGTCGGCGAGGGAGCTGGAGAAGGTGCGGTAACGCAACAGCAGGCTCATCTCGCAGTAGAACTGCACCTGCGGTTGCTCGGCGCGTCCCAGCTTGCGGGTATAGTCGGCGGGAATCTCCAGGATGCCGAAACATTTCTTTTCGGCCATCCAGCGTTTCGCCTCCTGCAGGTCGGCCGGATAGCCGCATACCTTGATTGCCTCCGTGGCGTCGGCATGGCGGGTGAACTCGCGGCTCAGGGCGGTGCGGGAATTGTCGACCACAGCCACAGGCATCTCGCGGGTGACCTCGGTGTTGTATATGAGGGAGTACACGATAGGATAAGCTGTCGGAAGGAAGAAGAAAAACAGGATCACCCCGACATCGGTGAAGACCAGCGACATCTCGTGCCTGAAAATCCTCGCGGTCTCAGACAGCCATTCCTTCGTGTCAATCACAAATCCTTTCATAGTCTATCGTCAGGAATTTAGGGAACATATACCGGCTTGCGCAGGGCGCGTTTCATCAGTGGGGCCAGCAGGGTTGCCAGCATCGGGAACACCAGCAGGGCGACGAAATAGAGCCGGGAATAATACACCGCCCATCCGTCGAGGGCGATGTCGGCGTATATCAGGAAATACCATCTCACGGGGAGGATGTAGGCGAAGACAGCCACCGCGCCATACATCGCCTGCACCGGGAAGGAGAAGGCCGCCAGCGAGAACGCCAGGATGCCTGTCAGCGAGCATACCGACAAGGCCAGACGGGGATTGGGGAGTATCGCGCAGACGATGACCGAGAAGCTCTGGCAGGCTACCACGAAGAGCAGCATACCGACAGCCATCCACAGTTCGTCGCCATTCATCGGGAAATGGTTCCAGTGATAGAGCAGGGAATTCATTCCCCAGCCGAGGATGGTGAAAATCACCGTCTGGGGGAAGAGCTTCCCGAGCAGGGCCGTGGCTGTGCGGTCACGGGCTGTCTGGAGCCACTCGACGGAGCTGCCGGTCTTTATCTCCTGGGTGATGGAGAATGTTGTCATGATGAATATCATCAGCTCCAGAACCCCGTAGAGAAACGACGGCGAGAGGTAGTATGAATAGTTGAGCCAGGGATTGTTGAGCGGATGGGAATTGACCGTCAGAGGCTGCAGCACAACCCCCGCCAACGCCTCGGGTGCGCCCTTCGAGACAAGGTTGGTCTGGACGAGTCCCCCGGCCGCTGTCACTCCCATTGTCTTGAAGCCCTTGAACATCAACGAGCCCGGCACATATATCGAGAGGTTGAAATAATAGGTCAGCTGCGGGCCGCGTCCGCTGACCGCGTCCCTCTCGAAATTCTCGGGAATCATGAAGAACCCGAGTATCTTGCCCTCCTGGACCGCCTCCATCGCGGCGTGGTAGTCCATCGGGGCCTCCACCACATCTATCAGCTCCATCGCGTCGAGCGAGCGGGTCAGGCGGCGCGACATCTGGGAGTGGTCGAGGTCTACCACCCCTGCGGGAACCTTGAGGGGCAGCCCCGGGTTGAGCATCCCCACGAAGAAGAACACCATCACCACAGGCACCACCACCATCCCCACCAGATAGATGGGGCGTGCGGTCAGACGCCGCAACTCACGGCGCACGACATTCAAGAAGCCGGTTGACATAAGTGCTGGTTTAGGTTGTTTAATTGATAATCACTTGATTAGCACAGTCATTCCGGGACGCAGGTCAGGAATGTCCTCCAACGGACGAGCCTTTATCTCGAAGGTCTTGGAATCCCAGTCGCCGGTGGTCTTGGTGGCATGCCAGGTGGCGTAAGAACCCAGGTCGCGGATATAATATATCTTCACCTTGGCATCCTTGTCGAGAGCCGGGATGTTGACCGTGATTTCCTTCCCCATGGTGAGGTCTTTCAGCTTGTCTTCGCGTACATTGAAGGTCACCCACTTGTCATCAATCCGGAGTACATTCATGATAGGTGCGCCCAGGGCCACAAGCTCCCCGACATTGGGGAATATGACATCAACCTGTCCGTCGCAGGGGGCGGTCAGATACTGGTCTTCAAGCACCGACTCCACTTCGGCGACCCCACCCTTGGCGACAGTCACCATCGCGGCGGCCTGGGTCTTGTCCTCGCTCTGTGGGCCTTGCTTAGCCAGCTCATACTGGCTCTTGGCGGCAGCCGCC
>URLF01000127.1 GCA_900548705.1 uncultured Porphyromonadaceae bacterium
TCGGCAACCGCCTCTATGTCGTCGGCAGAGGCCCCGTTGTCTGCAGTGACAGCAGCCCCGGCCGCCATAAGCGGGGTAGCCTCCTGCTCCACCGCCATCTCATCCATGGCCACCTCTTCGGTCATATCCATACTTGTGGCCTTGAACATCACCGACTTAGCCCCCCTGATACGGATGTTACGGAAACCGCCGCCGGTGAAACTCATTCCATACAGCTGGAAGGTGGGAGCGGAGATGAGATACCCGTCCTTATACCGGAAATCCTTGGAGACGGAGGTCGACATAGTAGAGAAGTTCCATCCATTCGACAGCATAGTCCATCCGCCGGGGTTGAAGGAGGTCAATGACAAAGGATTTGAAGCCAACACATCGATGGCCTTGTTTGACATGTCGAGGAACATGGCACTTTGAGCTGTGGCCTTGTCTGAGGGCTTCACCCTGAATGTTATCTTCTCCTCCTGTCCCGGAGTCACCTTGTCGCGGAATGTCTCTATCTCGATGGCGATAGACTGGCGCGAGGCAGAGGCTTTGACCTCGGTCTCATAACGGAATGACTCGAAGTTCCTGACGCATTCAAACAGGACCCGCGCCGACTCAACTCCGGCGGGAAGGGCATCCTCGATCTCCTGCATACCCTTTTTCAGGGTCAGCCACCGTTTCCCGATGACTTTACCGGGATAGGCGGAGGCAATCATCCTCACATGCACATCGCCACAATCCGACCCGAGAATCAGCTTGTATTTCCCATCGGCATCAGCCGTGACATTCCCGTCAGGCATCCATAAAGCCTGTTTCACCGGGCATATCGCGTCGGCCGGACGGTAAAGCACCATCTGACAGGGAGCTGACGGTTGGGTCATTGCGGTGTCAACCGGCATAAACACCATCGAGTAGCTTCCCGTCTGGAGGGAACGGATGATGTCTGCGACCGGACGGTGGCCTACCTCACCCTCAGCCACGACAGCCGAGTCACGAGTCACCTTGTATCTCAACGCGAGGGGCTGGATGTCGCCATTGGCATCACGGGCCTCAACTGTCGCATTGAATGGGGCGGCCAGATTTATCTGGGCCGGAATTGACGCTACAATCCCAAGCGGTTTACCCATATTGAAGCAGGCGGTAATCGTGCGGGTCTCCCCGTCGGGGGATGTCACTTCGATGTCACAGACGAATATGCCGTCAGGAGCCGGACTGGCCGCGATGGCCGATGCCGGAATCACGACGGTGAACTTGCCGTCCTGCGCGGTCACTGTCTCGCCGGTGTAGAATACCGGAGACTCGGTTTTCCACCACCAGAATCCCTGCTGCACTTTCAGCGAAGCTTTCACCTGAGCCTCGGCAATCGGGAATCCGGAGTATGCCACAGCCTCGCCGGTCACCGACGCGCTGTCTGCCACAGACACCGGACGGTTTACCGCCAGCGTCTTGACCTCGAATGTAGGCAGTTTGTAATCGCTCACCATGAATGAACGTGAGCCACAGAAATCGATTACCCTCTTAGCGCCCGGTGCATCTCCGGCCCTGAGCTGGAAACCACCGGTAAGGCCTGCGGTCGGGAGAGTGAATTTCCCCTCTGCCCTGCCCCAGGAATCAGTGGTGACATAAATAGTGTCGACAGGCTGGAAATTGGCATCGCGCAGCTCAACCCCAACGCGCCGTCCGGCTGCAATCACACGGTTTGCGGCTGATGAGGTGTATGCCACAAGGGCAAACTCCACCTCGTCTCCAGGACGGTAAAGCCCCAGGGAGGTGAACAGCTCGATATTCAGATGCTTGCCGTCTCCGGTCTCATAAGGGGTCGAAGCCGAGACCCCGGGAGCGTACCTGTCGCTGCCCTTGGTTACAGAAAGCAAGCCGTATTCCTTTATGGCCAACGCTTTCTCGCCGTCAGCATCAGTCTTCCCCTCGAAAGGAGCAGCCTGATTGCGGCGTGACCAGGGGCGGAAATATATCTCGGCATCCTTGACCGGCTTTCCGGAAATCGCGTCGGCCACCCAGGCCGATGATGATTCCCCTACGGTAAGGGTCGAGAGCGACAAATCGCTGCAGCGGACAACCCGCAGGCTTCCGGAGTCATACTTGCCGTCCACCGACATCCTTACCACATACATCCCGTAGCCTGGGAAGGTGATTTCGGTCTTGGCGGAAGCTGAGAAAGGGAGCTCGCGGTCAAATTCAAGGGTCTTGGTCTCGATGGCTTTGCCGAGATTGGTGCCCCTTACCCAGTTGTCGTCAGCCTCGATGCCCCCACGGGCGGTGACATCAAACATCTCAAGCTTGACCGACCTGCCGTTAACGCTGTTCACTGTCAGCGGCACCAACTTGTCGGGGGACACCTGTGACGGCATATCGAAGCTTGCCGAGGGCATTCCCAAACGGTTGATTGCATTGGTGATATCATTCACAAGTATGCCCGCCGGGTAATGCTCGCGATATTCAACCAGAAGAGGATATACAGTTCTCGCGTCCTCTCCGGCGGCAAATCCGTCAGCAGCCTTGTCGAGAAACAGCCCCGCAAGCTCTTCATCCCGGTTGAGGTCATACAATCTGAGCATTTCACGGGTGAAGGCGGAGGGAACCTTGGATGAGGCTCTCACACCGAAACCACGCGGCTCAGGCCGGTTGGCGGAGAACATATATCGGTTCACAAACTCCCTGACCGCAATCTCCTCGACAAAACGGGGAGCGGTCTGGTCTTTGTGAGCATCAATCAACGCACTGTAAATACCCAGAATCATACCCAACGGGCGACATGTGGGGCCGGGGCGTAATGTCGGGTCACACGGATTCTCCATCAGTTTGCTGTTTAGCACCCTCATGCCCTTGCCGGATGCGAAGACATCAAGGTTGTTGATTCCGGAGACAGCTATGAAATCGAAAAGCGTGGGATAGAACCGCAAATCCCTGTCGGAAACCTCCACGATGCCGACATAATCCTTCAGAGGGAGTTTCTGCAGCTCATCAGCCGCAGCGAGGGAGGATTGAGTGAGCGACATCACCTTGTCGAGGAACTGGCGCGAGCTCCACAGACGGTAGTCGTCACCGGGATTGGCCACCGTCTCGCGGCGGTCATAAGTCCAGCGGTCAGAGGTGTATATCTGGGTATAAATCTTGGCAGACAAAGCGTCAAGCAACGCTTTGGCCGCCGGGTCATCCTCACGGGCTGCAAGTTCGGCGACCTGCTCCAGCACCACCTGCAGCGAGTCAGTGTTGACCTGGGCCTTGGCCAACCCAAGGCGTATCATAGCGTTGACAGCGCCCTTGCCGTCACCGGTTTTCAACGCCGCCTTCAAATCGGCGGCGGCAGTCTTCTCCACCTTGCCGGGAAAAGCGAAATCAGGCTCGGCACCGTGTCCGAAAAATGGATTCAACAACATGACAGAAAATATGAATAACGCCCTGAAGAAGCCGGGCCGGCTCAACTTCATCGCTGATCTCATAGCGGATGGGATTATGATTCGTGTGGAATATGTTGAAACGCCGCAGCGTGCCGGAGTTTGCCCCGACCTTGACGGCACCTTGCGGGCAAACGCAGCACGCTGCGTCAGATAAACATCAGGCCGTGGCCTGAATGTTCAATGTTCGCTTTGACTTTTTGAGATTTTCCCTCTTTGCCGGGCTTGTTCTTATTTCTCGCCACCCTTGATTTTGGTGCGGAGACGGTGGTGCTGCTTCATCATCTCGCGGTTGAACTGGCGTTCGACAGCTTTCAGACGGAACAGCTGCTTGCGTGAGAGAATATCCTTGAACTTGTCCATATACTCCCGTTCGAGCTGGGCCGAACGGACAGCGGCGTCATAGACAGCCTCGGTGGCTTTCTCATATTCGAGGTCGGAAGCGTTGGGCATCTCGGCCACACGCTTCTCCATCGCGCGGGCCTCGTCGTTTATCTTCGCCTCGTTGTCTTCCATCTCCTCATAGAGGGGATAGAATTTTGTCTGCTGCTCGCGTGTCAGCTCAAGTTCCTTTGTCAGATAGATACGTTTGTACTGGCGCATCTCTGTCATCCATTGCTCACGTTCGCCGGGGCTTTGGGGCGCAGCCGACGCTGTGAAAACGGCTGAGAGCGACAGCCACATCAACGCTACCAGAGTAAATATCCTGATATTCATAAAAAGCTCTTTTTGGTTACACGACAGTCTTCTTTCGCGAATCAATACAATGTCTCCTCAAGAGAATCGGCGGGAATCATATCATCTACCGAGATGCTGTCAAGATACATATCCTCCAGCACCTCGCGTCCGGAAACATCGTCGCGGAGGTATTCATATATAAAAGTATCGTCGGAAAGGGCACTTGACAGGATTTCGTTGTTGTCAATCGAAAGGTCAACATTGCCCGTACCAAGCATGGAGAACATCTTCACCATACACCACACACCGGCAAACATGGCCGCCATATAGACAAACGGCCTCACCCTGTCCCAGAAAGAACGGGGAGCCTCGATTTTCCTGGGTGTCTCGGCCTGCTCGTTGACAGGAAGCATAGCCTCCATCCTCTGCTGGAAATCGGCGAAGTAACCGTCAGGGACGGTCATTCCGTCATTTCGGCCTATCCTGTCAAGTATATTTTCCTTGTCAGTTCTCATCGCTGTTGTCTTTGAAGCTGTCGCATTTCGAAATTTTGACTGATTCGAAAATGAAAGGTTTAAACTCTGTTTAATCTTTTTTCGGGGCAGATTAGGGTTTCGGAATCTCCCCGGGCATCAAATTCAGTCATTGTCAGCGAAATATTGCTCGATTTTTTTCACGGCGAGATGATAAGAAGCCTTCAGCGCCCCGACCGATGTCCCGAGAATCTCAGACATCTGTTCATATTTCATCTCGTCATAATATTTCATATTGAACACAAGTCTCTGTTTCTCGGGGAGCGAGGCGACAGCCTTTCGTAGCTTGAGGGCAAGGGCGTCGCCATCCACATATTCATCGCTCTCTATGAGGTTGACAAGGTGGCTTTCCTCATCGTCCAAGCTG
>URLF01000128.1 GCA_900548705.1 uncultured Porphyromonadaceae bacterium
TACTTATCAGAAAGTTGGACTCACTGCTTTATGGTTTAGCGGACAGTAATAATTTCATTCACAGAATATTCCGTGCCGTTGAAAGAGACCTTTTCAGGAATTACCATATTGCCGGAATAGTTGCTGACCGGATCATAGTAACCTCCGGTCACAATTCGATAACTCTCAAAGTGAACCTTGCAAGTAGTGGGAGACGTGATTTTGTAATAAATGTCATCCACCATAAAGTCATATCCGCTACTCACATTGGAGTATGCTGTGATGGCACACAACAAGCTGATTATAACCAGCAGAATTCTGTTTGGCATAATATTTCCGAAGAAATCCGCTCTCTGGACTTCTTTTTAGTTGGAAATAAAAAGCGTGAGAGCCATACTTGTTGCTCGTCACACTCGTTGAGGCTCTGGAATTGCCCGGTATAGTTGAACGAGCAAACATGCAGAAGCCTCACGCGGAATATGATAATGGCATCAACCGTGCACAATAGTGCTTTTAGTTGATGGACAAAGCATATTCATAAGGCATCTACTGCTTGCCTCATTCTTGACTATACCAAAAGAAATTTTCCAGATTTCAACGAGTCAAGAAAGAGCGCCAGTAAACGCTTTTATTTTAAGAAGATATGTCTGCAATCCGTCCGTGCTGGACAAAAATCCGATAGGGAGGAATACGATTGCAAAGTTAAACAAATTATTTATATCATCCTCTGTTTTGAATTGAAAATCCAAAAAAAACATTAGGAGGTTGAGAGGGGTAGCCCGAGGGCGTTGGAAGCAGTTTTGGGGGGAGGGGAAGGGCGGGAGGATAGGAGTGGGTGGGAAATCTTAAAATAAACGGTTTGAATTAATGAAGTTTTGCGTATTTTAAGGGGGCGGGAAAAGAGGGTTTTCGAGGAAATTTTGTAACTTTGCGGGATAATCGGGGGCGATACGACCTCCAATCGGGGCTGATAGGGCCTCCGGTTATTGACGAATTATGGTAATACGTCAAATTCAACATAAACTGTTTTTCTAAACCATTATGAGTAAAGAAAAAAAATTCCTGACCTGTGATGGTAACCAGGCAGCGGCTCATGTCTCCTACATGTTCTCGGAGGTAGCCGCCATCTATCCCATCACCCCCTCATCGACTATGGCTGAATATGTCGACGAATGGGCTGCCGCAGGCCGAAAGAACATTTTCGGTGAGACCGTTCTTGTCCAGGAGATGCAGTCGGAGGGTGGCGCCGCCGGCGCTGTCCACGGTTCGCTCCAGGCCGGTGCCCTCACCTCCACTTATACCGCTTCGCAGGGTCTGCTGCTGATGATCCCCAATATGTACAAGATTGCCGGCGAACAGCTCCCCTGCGTCTTCCATGTGTCGGCCCGTACTCTTGCCAGCCACGCGCTGAGCATCTTCGGCGACCATCAGGATGTCATGTCGGTGCGCCAGACCGGTTTCGCCATGCTCTGCGAGGGTTCGGTACAGGAGGTAATGGATCTCTCCGGTGTTGCCCATCTGGCTTCCATCAAGTCCTCCATCCCCTTCGTCAACTTCTTTGACGGATTCCGCACCAGCCATGAGATTCAGAAAATCGAGATGATTGAGCAGGATGACCTGGCTCCGCTTCTCGACCGCGAGGCTCTTGACCGCTTCCGTCAGCGTGCGCTGACCCCCCAGGCTCCCGTGTCGCGCGGTATGGCCGAGAACGGTGACGTGTTCTTCCAGCACCGTGAGGCCTGCAACCCTGCCTACAACAACGTCGCTGACGTGGTTGAGGAATACATGAACAAGATTTCCGAAATCACCGGCCGCAAATACGGTCTGTTCAACTACTACGGTGCCGAGGATGCCGAGCATGTGATCATTGCCATGGGTTCGATTACCCAGGCTGCTCAGGAGGCTATCGACTTCCTGCTCGAAAAGGGTGAGAAGGTCGGTCTGGTGTCGGTTCATCTCTACCGTCCTTTCTCCGCCAAGCACTTCCTCGCCGCTGTCCCCAAGACTGCCAAGCGTATTGCCGTGCTTGACCGCACCAAGGAACCCGGCGCTACCGGCGAACCTCTCTTCCTCGATGTCAAGGAATGTTTCTACGGTCAGGAGAATGCTCCCCTCATCGTAGGTGGCCGTTACGGTCTGGCGTCTAAGGATACCACTCCCGCCCAGATTATCGGTGTGTTCGAGAACCTCGCCCTGCCGATGCCCAAAGACCACTTCACCATCGGTATCGTTGATGACGTGACTTTCACTTCGCTTCCCCTCCCCGAGGAGGTTGCCCTGGGCGACAAGTCGACCTACGAGGCCAAGTTCTTCGGTCTGGGTGCTGACGGTACTGTCGGTGCCAACAAGAACTCGGTGAAGATTATCGGTGACAACACCAACAAGTACTGCCAGGCTTACTTCGCATACGATTCCAAGAAGTCGGGTGGTTTCACCTGCTCACACCTCCGTTTCGGCGACGCTCCCATCCGTTCGACCTATCTGGTCAACACCCCCAACTTCGTCGCTTGCCATGTCCAGGCCTACCTCCACATGTATGATGTGACCCGCGGTCTGCGTGACAACGGTACTTTCCTTCTCAACACCATCTGGGAAGGTGAGGAGCTTGCCAAGAACCTCCCTGCAAAGGTGAAGAAATATTTCGCCGACCACAACATCTCGGTTTACTATATCAACGCCACCAAGATCGCTCAGGAAATCGGTCTGGGCAACCGCACCAACACCATCCTCCAGAGCGCGTTCTTCCGCATCACCGAGGTTATCCCCGTCGACCTGGCCGTTGAGCAGATGAAGAAGTTCATCGTCAAGAGCTACGGCAAGAAGGGTCAGGATGTGGTTGACAAGAACTACGCTGCCGTTGACCGTGGTGGAGAGTACAAGAAGCTCGATGTAGATCCCGCATGGAGCAACCTCGAGGTAGAGGCTCCCGCCCCCAACGATGATCCCGAGTTCATCAACAAGATTGTCCGCCCGATCAACGCCCAGGACGGCGACCTGTTGAAGGTTTCCGACTTCGCCAACATCCCCGACGGAACCTGGGAGAACGGCACCGCCGCTTATGAGAAGCGTGGTGTGGCCGCCTTCGTTCCCGAATGGAAAGAGGAGAACTGTATACAGTGTAACAAGTGTGCCTATGTCTGCCCCCACGCCGCCATCCGTCCCTTCCTGCTCGACGCCGAGGAGATGAAGAACGCTCCCGTGGCTGAGGACAAGACTCTCCCCGCAATCGGCAAGCAGTTTGCCGGCATGCGCTTCATCCAGTCTGTCGACGTGCTCGACTGTCTCGGTTGTGGCAACTGCGTGGATGTCTGCCCCGGCAAGAAGGGTGTGAAGGCTCTGGAGATGAAACCTCTGGAGACTCAGCTCGACAAGCAGGCTGAATGGGACTACTGCGTGAAGTCTGTCTCCTCAAAGCAGGATCTCATCGACATCACAGCCAATGTGAAGAACTCCCAGTTCGCCACTCCGCTGTTTGAATTCTCCGGCGCATGCTCGGGTTGCGGCGAGACCCCCTATGTCAAGCTCATCTCCCAGCTCTACGGTGACCATGAGATGGTTGCCAACGCTACCGGTTGCTCCTCTATCTACTCCGGTTCGGTGCCCTCGACTCCCTACACCACCAACTTCCGTGGTCACGGTCCCGCATGGGCCAACTCCCTGTTCGAGGACTTCGCCGAGTTCGGTCTGGGTATGACCATCGCCAACGAGAAAATGCAGCTGCGTCTTGCCTCCCTGATGGAGCAGGCTCTGACTTGCGACTGCTGCTCTGCCGAAATCAAGGAGCAGGCTCAGAAGTGGCTCGACAACCGCAACGACGCTGTCGCCACCCGCGAGGTTTACGAGACAATCGTTCCTCTCTGCGCCGCATGCGACTGCGACATCTGCAAGGGTATCGTTACCCTCAAGGGCTTCATCGTTAAGCGCAGCCAGTGGATCATCGCCGGTGACGGTGCCGCATACGATATAGGTTTCGGTGGTCTCGACCATGTCCTCGCTTCCGGCAAGAATGTCAACATCCTTGTCCTCGACACCGAGGTTTACTCCAACACCGGCGGTCAGGCTTCGAAGGCTACTCCTATCGGTGCCATCGCCAAATTCGCCGCTGCCGGAAAACGCATCCGCAAGAAGGACCTCGGTCTGATTGCCACCACCTACGGTTATGTCTACGCCGCCCAGGTTGCCATGGGCGCCGACCAGGCCCAGACCCTCAAGGCTATCCGCGAGGCCGAGGCTTACGACGGTCCTTCAATCATCATCGCCTACAGCCCCTGTATCAACCATGGTCTCCGTGCCGGTATGGGCAAGTCGCAGGCTGAGGAGCAAAAGGCCGTTGAATGTGGTTACTGGCACCTCTGGCGTTACAACCCCGTTCTCGAAGAGGAGGGCAAGAATCCCTTCTCGCTCGACTCGAAGGCTCCCGATTGGGACAAGTTCGAGGATTTCCTCAAGGGCGAGGTTCGTTACGCTTCGGTTCAGAAGCAGTATCCCGCTGAGGCTGCCGAGCTGTTCAACGCCGCCAAGGCCAACGCACGCTGGCGTTACAACAACTACCTGCGTCTGTCGCAGAGCCAGTGGGGTGTTGAGCCCCCCGCCATCGTGGAATAATCCCCGATAAAGCGTGAGGCGTTGCCTCACTCCTGACATAAATATCGCTTCGCTGTTTCAGGCCGGTTTTCTTGGCTTGGAATTGCGAAGCGATTTTTTTTGTTCTTTTTCGAATTGTATTTTCCCGTTCTTTTGGCCAGGCCCAAAAGAACCAAAAGGCCAAGGGCGCGTGAAAATCCATGGGAGGGGGCCAGGTGGCTCCGCGCGGCGCACCGGGAACTCGC
>URLF01000129.1 GCA_900548705.1 uncultured Porphyromonadaceae bacterium
CGCGCCGAACCCCCCGCCGATGTAGGCGATGTCGGCGAAACGGTAGAGGGTCGAGAGCTTGCCGAACGAATCGACGATTATTCCCCTGACCTCTGGAAGCCATTCAGGCAACTGACCGCCATCCTTGCGGGATTTCTTGATGCAGCCTATCCACTCCGACAGGAGCATCACCTTCCCGCCGGTAAAACGGTTGCGGAGAGCCTCCAGACGGGTCTCGTTGAATTCGTGCGGAGCGATGATGAAAGCCACTTCGGGATGAGCGTTGAGCCAAGGCACATAGATGTCCTCGTCTGCCTCCCATGAGCTTCCGGCGATGAACCGGGTTTTCGCGTCGGGGGCGAAACCGGGAAAACCGGGGATGTCGACCGACGAACGCATGACATCGGTCACGCGGTCGAAACGGGTGTCTCCGGCCACGGTCACATTCTCCACACCTATCACCCTCAGCAGGCGCCGCGACCGCTCATCCTGGACATACAGGCGGTTGAAGCAATGGAGCATGTTGCGGAACATGCCTCCACCCGTGCGGAAAAACCGTTGTCCGGGACGGAAGATTGATGAAATCAGGTAAGTGGGGATTCCCCGCCGGTGAAGTTCCTCGAGATAGTTGCCCCAGAATTCATACTTGATGAATATCGCCATCGAGGGACGGGCGATGTCGAGGAATTTCCTTACGCGGTGGGGGGTGTCAAACGGCAGGTAGACAACCGCGTCGGCGAAGTGATAGTTTTTCCTCACCTCATAGCCCGAGGGGGAAAAGAAGCTGAGCAGCACCGGCACTTCGGGATGCTCGCGCTTGAGACGTTCAATCATCGGACGACCTTGCTCGAACTCCCCAAGCGACGAGGCATGGAACCATACGGCCCCGGGCTTGTCGCCGAGCTTGCGGCGCAGCAGGTCGGCGGTGCGGTGCTGGCCGCGAAGCATCTTTCTCACCTTCAGGCTACGGAGCGACACCACCTGGGCGGCGGCTCCATACAGCGAGATGGCAGTGTTGTAGAGAAGGTTCACTCTTCGGTCTGATTGAGTTCGTTGGCTTTGTAACAGGTCGGGTCGGAGCCGGGCATCACGCCTGCGGCACCTCAATCGAGGCTATGGCCTTGCGGATGCGGCTGATGGTCTCGTCGCGTCCGAGAAGCTCGGTGATGTCAAACATATGGGGGCCTTTACACTGCCCTACCACCGCCAGACGGAAGGCGTTCATCACGTTGCCCATATGGTAGCCGTTGTCGGTAATCCAGCTGAGCACGACAGGTTCGGCGGCTGCGGAGGAGAAGTCCTCAAGCCCTTCAAGCACACCGATGAGCTGCTCCATTATCTCGGGAGTGCCCTCTTTCCAGCGTTTGCGGATATCCTTTTCGGCGTAGGTCTCAGGGGCCTTGAAGAAGAAACCACCCTGCTCCCAGAGGTCGGGCAGCAGGTCGGCGCGCCCTTTGACCATGTCGAGAGCCTTGGCGGTGTATCCGGCTGTGAAATCATCGGGATTCACACCGTTCTCCTCCATTATGGGGCGGAACATCACGGCAAGCTGCTCGCCGGGGGTGTTCATCAGATATTCATGGTTGAACCATTTTCCCTTCTCGAAGGCGAAACGTGCGCCTGACTTCGAGCAATGGGAGAACGAGAACTTGTCAATCAGCTCCTGCATCGACATGACTTCAGTGTCGTCGCCGGGGTTCCATCCCAGCAGGGCGAGGAAGTTGACCAGTGCCTCGGGGAGATAACCTTTTTCACGGAAACCGGATGAGGTCTCGCCGCTCTTGGGGTCATGCCATTCGAGGGGAAAGACAGGGAAACCGAGACGGTCGCCGTCGCGCTTCGAGAGCTTACCCTTTCCGTCGGGTTTGAGCAGAAGGGGAAGATGGACAAACTGGGGCATCGTGTCGCTCCATCCGAATGCCTCGTAAAGGAGAACATGGAGGGGAGCGGAGGGGAGCCATTCCTCACCACGGATGACATGGCTGACCTCCATCAGGTGGTCATCGACGATGTTGGCCAGATGGTAGGTGGGGAGGTCATCGGCGCTCTTGTAAAGCACCTTGTCGTCAAGGATGTTGGAGTTGATGGTCACCTCCCCGCGGATGAGGTCGTTGACCTTCACGTCGCGTCCCGGCTCGATGAGGAAACGGACAACGTAGGGTGTGCCTTCGGCTATGAGACGGTCAACCTCCTCCTTCGGCATAGCCAGGGAGTTGCGCATCGACATACGGGTCGAGGCATCATACTGGAAGTTGGGCTTCTCGGCGCGTGCCTTTTCAAGCTCCTGGGGGGTGTCGAAAGCGATGTATGCTTTTCCGACATCGAGGAGATCCTTGACATGCTTGCGGTATATGTCGCGGCGCTCGCTCTGCTTGTATGGACCGTAAGCCCCACCTTCGCGGACACCTTCGTCAATACCGATTCCGAGCCATTTGAGCGACTCGTTGATATAATCTTCGGCTCCCGGGACAAAACGCTGGGAGTCGGTGTCTTCGATTCGGAGAATCATGTCGCCGCCGTTCTGGCGGGCGAAAAGGTAGTTATATAAGGCTGTACGCACGCCTCCGATATGGAGCGGTCCCGTGGGGGACGGGGCGAAACGCACCCTGACTTTTCTTTGTGTCATTCCGGTTTATCTCTTGACGGAAGCCCCTTTCGGGGCACCTCCGTAATTCGGCTGCAAAATTAGCGATTTTTTCTTAAAAATCATAAACCCGCCCGATATTTCGACAGAATTAACCACTCCATCGAATTTATCACCCCCTCACCCGAGGTCACGCCTCCACAAACAGGGTCTCACGCAGATTACGCAGATAAGCAGATTCTCCCAGATAAAAGGCTCTCACAGATTACACGGATTACACAGATGCCATCCGGATAAGCCGAGAGGGGGTGATTTTTGGGAAACTGGTCACTTGTAGATGAAGCGGCGGATGGAGTGTTTGGGAGTCTTCTCGAACTCGTCGTGGTGGATTTCGATTTCCGAGACGCGGGCATAGGAGGGGAGCGACTTGTTGAGCTGGGGGAGCAACGCGTTCACCTTCTCATCGGCCTGCGCCTCTGTCAGCCCTTCCTTCCGGGCGGCTTCATAGTCGGGATGGACCAACGCCACAAGTTTGCCGCCACGGTCGACAACGATGCTCTCCCCTACCAGCGGGAGGTCGTTAAGGGCAATCTCAACCTCCTCGGGGTAAATGTTCTGGCCTGACGGGCCAAGTATCATATTCTTCTCACGGCCACGGATATAAAGGTAGCCGTCGCGGTCCATAGTGCAGATGTCGCCGGTGTTGAGCCAGCCGTCATCCGACAACGCCTCGCGGGTGGCCTCATCATTCTTGAAATACCCTTTCATCACATTCGGGCCTTTAAGATAGAGCACCCCGGGCACTTTGGCCGGATCGGGGGAGTCTATCCTGACCTGCATGCCGTCAACCACACGTCCGCAGGAGTGGGGACGCTGGGTCGACCACCATTCATATGTGACAAGGGGGGCACACTCGGTCATGCCGTAGCCGATGGTGAAGGGGAACTTGATTTTACGAAGGAATTCCTCGACATCGGCGGTCAGGGGGGCACCTCCGAGGATAAGCTGACGCAGGTTGCCGCCGAGGGCGTTGACGAGCTGTTTGCGGATCCGGGCATAAATCAGCTGACGTATGCCGGGAATGGAGGTGAGGAATTTCACCACCGGCTTTTTCAGTATCGGGAACACCTTTCCACGGACAATCTTCTCTATCACCAGGGGGACGGTTATCACCAGCTGCGGCCTGACCTGCGCGAAAGCCTCAAGCAGCACTTTCGGGGAAGGCACACGGCCAAGGAAGGTGATGTGGCATCCCTTGCATAGGGGGAAAAGGAACTCGAACACAAGGCCATACATATGGGCCAGCGGGAGCATGCTCAGCATTCCGTCGCCGGGATGCAGGAAGTCAATCTGACCGAGGGCGAAGCCGATGTTGCCCCACAGGTTGCCGTAGGTAATCATCACCCCCTTGGAATTTCCGGTCGAACCGGAGGTGTAGTTGATCAGGGCGAGGTCGGAGGAGAGAGGTGTGGCATAACGGATATCCTCCGGTTTGTAGACTTCCGGATATATCCTCGTGAACATCAAGTCAAGGGCATCGACCGCCGACTGTAGTTTGCCGTCGCGGTCAGCCACGACCTCAAGGTCGCCAAGGAGCAGAACCCCTTCGATATCCGGCATACGTTCCATATCGAGGTTGTCGGCGATTGAACGCTCGGTGAAGAGCAACCGGGCCTCGGAATGGGCCACCAGATGGACGATGTTTCCGGGCTGGAACTCGTGAAGAAGCGGCACGACCACCGCTCCGTAGGTCAACGCGCCCAAAAATGTCGCCGCCCACTCGGCGGAATTCCTCGCACATATGGCGACACGGTCGCCGGGCTTCAGTCCGGCAGCCCTATATAATATGTGGAAACGGGCTATGCGCGCGGCAAGCTCCCCGTAGGTGAAAGTTTTCCCGTGGAAGTCAGACAGCGCGTCGCGGTTCCAGTTGGCGGCGATGCTTTTTGATATTGTCTCAATGAGGCGGTCCTTCATCTTTTTCACAAGTTTTATCGTTATGTATATGACAACATAACAAATTTTTTCCTTACTTTGTCGGAGAGAAACGAGTTCGATTTTCGAGACCTCTCGGCAAACCGCAGGTTTCCACGACAGAAAAGAAGCTTGTGATGGCTCCAGAGGTCAAATTCGTGCAAATTTAATAAAATTCACTAAATACAACAAGATGAACCGAAAATATCTTCCCTTGTTCGGGGCTGTGTTACTGACAGCCTGCTCGGCGG
>URLF01000130.1 GCA_900548705.1 uncultured Porphyromonadaceae bacterium
CGGTGCGCGACGGGGGGTATGTCGAGCGGTGCCGCGAGGCTTGCGACGAACTCGACTTTTACGAGCGCAGGCCCAACGGGTCATACGGGGCACGGGCGGGACGCCACGATGACATGCTGATGACGCGTGCGATAGCCCTGCATGTGTGCCGCGAGGAGACCGCCGATGACCGGGCCGACACCGAACTCGCGGATTACCTCGCCTCCTGGAGCAACCCCTGACACGGGGGCTCACGCAGATTCCGCAGATACACAGATTATTCGCAGATTAAGTGGATTTTCAGGGAAGGTCTCTGCGTAATCCGCGTAATCTGCGAGACCTTTCATAAATTAAATCCGCGAAAAATCTGTGTGAATCTGTGTAATCTGTGTAATCTGTGAGACCCCTTTTCCGAATTATCTGCGAATAATCTGCGTATCTGCGGAATCTGCGTGAGACCCTTTTGTTGACAAGGTTGACGCGGACGCGCCACGGCGCGTCCCTACATCAGGGGAGAGATGACAATAATATTTAAGGGGAAAATGACAATGATACATCAGGGGAGAGATGACTGATGAGAATCTGGGGGGATAAAAAAGAGGCAAGGGAAATCTCGCGACTTTCCTTGCCCAGCATACGTAGTAATATTACCAGTCAATATATGTGTAAATAAGCAATGGATATGCTAATATTACTTCGCAATGTTCAATCATTCGCTAATGCTATGTCACAAATTAGATGCGTTCTAAACAAGAAGTGAAAGATGTCATTGCCGCTCCCAAAGCTCTCCGCAAGGAAAAGGCGCAGGGAAACGGGGATGCAATCCTGTCTGAGGCACCGCCAAGCGCCCGATCCAAAGATTGAAATCCACATGTCTCTCCCGCGCCCAATAGGCAGAACATTATAATTCTTGAATGGTTGCGAGACTCTCTGATCCTTGGATGTAAGGGGAAAAGATTGGCGGATTTCCAGACAGTGGAAAAGGAGCTGGCTTCGGATTGCAAATTCAATGTCCTTCTGTCTGCAAAGATACAAACAAATTTGTCTATCTCCAAATTTTATAACCAAAAAAATCCGTAAAAACCTCCACGACCCACGAATTTATCTCCAAAATTTCCATAATCTGATTTTCAGCACATTGCATCATTGACAAAATCAAAGTAACAATTTATCCTACTCCTCAGTTAATTTCGATTGTAACTTTGCAATGTCCGAGACAAATAACTTTACTTTCATTTTTATAAAACCCATTGTTTGTATAATTCATTATGGAAAAACCCACCCATGCCGAAGAGACCCATCAGGAAGTCATCACCGCTGTCGAAGAGACCGCCAGCCCCGAGACCACCCCCGCACAGACTTCCCAACCTGACGTGCCCGAGGAAACCGACCCCGAAGATGATGCCCCACAGTCAGCTCCGGAAGCCACGGAGCCACCGGAAACAACGGAAGCCGACATCGAGGCGCGTATCGCCGAGGCCGAGACCCGGGGCTACCTCCGGGGACGTAACGAAAGCATTGCCGAACTGATGCGTGAGCCTGCGGTGTTCGAGCGTCAGCATGCCCCCGGCACCCCTCCCCCCCAGGAAAACCGCGAGGACTCGCAGCCGATGATTCTCAACAATCCGCGTGTCTCCATCTGGGACCTCTGAACCCGCCTCTCTCTTCTCTCTCCTTTCTCCCTCTCCACAAACCAATCCGACAACTCCAAAAAACCTTTTATGGACATTATGAACACAGACAAATTTTTCAACGTAATCAAGACCATCGGTCTTATCGGCGACGCTGTCGCCATCGCCACCAACGCCGTGACAAAAGCTGTGAAGGCTGTGGTGGCCGGTGTGAAATCACTCTTCTCCAAATCCAACGACACCCCCGAGGGGAATGATGATGATGACTCGGGGGATGATGAAGGGGGAGGCCTGCTGATACCTGTGCTGGCGATGGCCGCAGCCGGAGTGGCGGCATGGCTCTTCCCGGAGGGGAACGACGGTGTGGCGATGGCGTTCGCCGTGGTGGCCGGAGTCGCCGGGAAGGGGGGACATATAGTGGACGCTCCCTTGACCACCAAACTCAGCGACACGGTGTCTCCCGGTCTGCTGCGCAACGAAATCGACGACCGCATCGTCAAGATACGCCCCATGTCGACCCCCCTCGACCAGATTTCACGCTACGGCGGGGCGCGTCTCTGCGGGTCGATGAAGGTTGACTACTATTCCGTCGACACCCGACCCGGGGAGGATGAGGTGAAGGAGGCATTTGACCCGGGACGCACACCTACCGCCGGCATCGCTGAAATCAAGGTCAAGACCCCGGCTGTATTCGACCCCTCGGCGACACTCCTTGTGCCTTCGGTGGCGGCTTCGTCAGGCGGTTCGCTGGTACTGTATGTGGTAAGCCGCGACAACAACACCATCAAGGTGCTGGCTGTAAACAACACCCTCGACGGAGGGGGCGAGACATATGTTCCGGCCATCCCCGCAGGTGCCAAGCTCGTCAGGATGGGACGCGCTGCCGCCGAACTCGACGTGATGACGGCCCAGTTCGAGGCACTTCCCAAAAAGGAGACCAACTACTGCCAGATTTTCAAGGCCCAGGTAGAGCAGTCCACATTCATGAAAATCGCCAACAAGGAGGTGGGATGGAGCTTCTCCGACCAGGAGGAGGCCGCCATCATCGACATGAGGATGGGAATGGAGAAGAACTTCCTCTTCGGCCACAAGACCATCATCACCGACCCCGAGAAGAATGAGGAGATATTGCTCACCGGTGGTATCTGGAACCAGACCGACAATACCTTCGAGTATGAGACCCTCGACGGGGAGGCCTCGCTGATAGAACTGTGCAAACGGGCATTCACCAACAACGCCGGGTCGTCGCGCAAGGTGCTTGTCGGAGGTACAGGTCTCATCGAGCAGCTCCACAAAATCGAGCATTCCCGTTTCCTCTCGGCCGACCAGACCACCACGAAATGGGGACTGGACTTCACCGAAATCCATTCCAAGTTCGGTACCCTGTATGTGCTTCTCTCAGAAGTGTTCGACCAGTGTGGCATGCCTGACGGCGGTATGGTGATCGACCCAGAGTATATCACAAAATACAGCCACGTCCCCTTCCGCACCGAACGTCTCAACCTCCGCTCGGCGGGTGTGCGCAACACCGACGCGATAGTCATCACCGAGGCCTCCTGCCTGGTGCTGCGCTATCCCGGTAGCCACCTCCGTATCGTCCGCAAATCCTGAAACCGTCCCTGACACAGACCCAATCACGCCATGTTGCTCACCGAAGATGAAATGACGCGTCTGTGGCTCCTCCGCAAGGGTTACGAGCCCTTGCGGAGCGATTGCCGCATAGAACGCAGCGACGGGGCCGACCTCCAGTCCCTCGCGCGCGGCGAATGCCGCCTGTGGATGGAACGCCTTCTGGCTGAGGGTGACCCGGCCCACCTGATACTCCACGACCTCGCCACGGAGGGTAACCTCCAGCTGTCGATGACCCTCGTGCCATCACTGGTAACGCGGCTCCCCGACGATTGTGTGCGTCCCGTGGCCGTGAAGCTGAAAAGCTGGCTGGCCCCGGCCCGCATACTGACCCCGGATTCCCCGCAGGCGCGGTTGCAATACACCCCCTATTCGGCGGGAGGGACAACCGACCCTGTCGCGGTAATCCATCCCGACAACCGCCTGGAACTGTTCAGCCCGGCATATGACAACAATGACACGCCGGAATACCTGCTATGCGCCATGCGGCTGCGCGACGAGGAGGGGAATCCCCTCTATGAGTTCCGTCCCGCCGCCCTCGACACCCTATGAGAAACATAAAATCCCCACCCACTATGACTGACAATGAAACCACACGAGGGCGCCAGATTCTCGAGACCGCCCACTGCGCCTGGACGGCGATGGCCCCTTTGCGCTCCCGTCGCCGCCGACACCGGCGGTTCACCTACGGCGACCAATGGAGCGACATCACCCGCGACCGCCTGAACCGACCGCTGACCGAAGAGGAAGAAGCCCTCCGCTCGGGATGCAAGCCACTGACCAACAACCTTATCCGCCGTATGGTGAAGACGGTTGTAGGACGTTTCAGGCAACAGCGCACATCAAACCCCGAAACGTCACGCGCCGCCGACCCGTCAGGACTCAACCATCTCGACGAACTCGACGCGCGTACACTCGAAGAGTTCCTGATTTCCGGAATGGCCATCCACCGCGTATGCCGTGAGCGTCGCCCGGCAGGCAATGGTGTATGGGCCGACAACATCGACCCTGACAGATTCTTCGTCAACGCCTTCAGCGACCCTCGCGGATGTGACCTCGAACTCGCGGGGTCGCTCCATGACATGTCGATGGCGGAGGTCATGATGCGGTTCGCGGGAGGCTCCCCAGCCCGTGCGGCGATGCTCAGGAAGCTCTACACTACGGTCTCGGCCGGTACCACCGGATTGTTCCCCACCGGATCTCGCGACGAGGAGTCATTCTTCCAGGCTCCCGCCGGACGTTGCCGGGTGATTGAGGTCTGGACCCTCGAAAGCCGCGAACGCCTGAGGTGTCACGACCCGCTGACCGCCACATTCGGTTTCCTGCCCCTCTCCTCGGCCGGAAGGGGCAGGAAGCTCAACGCCACC
>URLF01000131.1 GCA_900548705.1 uncultured Porphyromonadaceae bacterium
TGGCAACACTATACTCTTGATAACTTCCGCACCAACCGGGAAAATCCGCTGACCCGAATATACCACCACCTTCAGGCCGGCGCTTCACACGTCAGCCTGAAGGAGATATGTACATATCCACATAAGACATCTACCGCTGTCTCATTCCCGACTCCGAATGAAATTTTCCAGATTTCAGATAGCCAAGAACAAGCGTCGATAAACGCCTTTTCTATTATATGTCTGCAACCCGCCCCTGACCCTTATCGGGCTTCTGCGGCGATTTGCGTCGCAAATTTATAAATATTTACCGGACTTCACAACAATCAGCCGCCGTTTTAACAGACCGATTTGTTAGAGTCGCCGTCCTTTTCATTAAGGAGGCCTCCCAATCTTCCCAATTCCCACAACCCAATTTTCCCAGTCCAATTTTCCCAAAACTCCCAAGACTCCCATAATTCCCATCGCTGATAGATGGGAATTATGGGAGTCTTGGGAGTTTTGGGAAGATTGGGAGAGAGGGGGAAATCAGTTGGTTTTGGCGACTTTGCGGTTGCCGACGATATAGAGGCCGGCGGGGAGGGGGGCAAGGGCTTCATCGCGGGATACTCCCTGGCGTAACAGCTGGCCGGTCAGGGAGTAGACGTTGACCGGGCCGTCATTGTCGGCGGCTGGGTCGGCGGCAATCCCCTCAATGCCGCTCGACGCGGAGGGGTCGAGGTTCCAGGCGCGGAGCGACTTGACGGCGGTGGCTCCGTTGTTGGAGAATGCTTCTATGCCGTCGGCATCGCTGTCGGTGGGGAACACGCGGATTGAGGAGGCCCACTTGTCGTTGATGAAGATGTCGAGAATCGAATGGTCGATGAAGAGGTTGATTTTGATGTCAGACCCGCGACGGAGATATTCCGGCAGGGTAAGGGTGTAGACCCCGTTGTAGACACCGCCGTCATTGACCAGACGGTTGAGGCGTGAGAAATCAACTGTCAGTGAGCTTGATGCGTAGTTGTAGGTGATGGAGGCCTCGGCTGAGCTGTTCTTGAAAATTTTGAAGCCAAAGGGATTGTTGCCGATGGTGAAGACGGCCTCGATTTCGACGGCGCGGCCCGATACCGGGGAGAGCGACAAGGTGCCTTCAAGGTCAAAACCGCTCTTCTCGAAACCGACCGAAAATCTCATGCCTGTCAGTCCGGAGTAGGGTTTCTGGATGAGCAGCCCGTTATCGTCAAGACTCCATTCACGGGGGAGGGAATAGCAGTGGGCCCATCCGAGATTCCAGTTGTCCTGGGATGACAGTTTGTCAGGCACAATGCCGAGGGCGATGGTCTTCCCGTCATGGTTGTAGATGGTCGGGGAGAGCAGCCCGAAACCGTCGCGGGAGTCCAGTTCCACATTCTTTCCCGAGGGGAAATTGGAAGCCGGGGCGAAGGTGCCGTCGGCATTGATGGAGCCTGTCCAGTAAATCGTCCTCACACCGGTTGAGGTGCTGAGCGGGGTGGCGGTGAAGAGCCATTTCCCATCGCCCATCGGGGTGATGTTGGGCATCTCCCAGAATACCCCGTCGGAAGAGGCGTTCGCGCCGGTGAAGAAGATGGCCCCGTCGTTGCTCCAGGTGGAACTGGAGGGGTTGTAGCGGTGGAGGGTGGTGGTGCCGACCCCGTTTTTGGAGCTTCCGACGATAATGTAGGCGTTGTCGCCGTTGCGGAAGAAGTAGGGGTCACGGAAATCGTCCGACAGACCGCCGGGTCTCCCGTTGATGATGGGGTTGGCGCTCCATTTCGTCCAGTCGAGCAAAGACGCGTCATCGGGAGAAGCCCCGGCGATGGTGGCGCGTCCATAGTCGACGGCAGTGTAGAGGATATTGGGCTTCCCCTTGGTAATCACGTCGTCGGTGAAGACACATCCGCTCCAGCACCCCTTGATGTCGTAGGCGGCTCCCGGCGCGATGGCGATTTTCTCCTCGCGCCAGTCATAGAGGTTCTCCGACGAGATATGCCCCCAGTGGAGACGCGCCATATACGGCCCGTCGGCATTTTTCTGGAAGAAGAGATGGTAGCGGCCATCGGCCCATACCATGCCGTGGCATTCGTTGGTCCACGCGGCGGCAGGCATACCGTGGAAACGGGGGCGCAGGATGTCGTCGGCGAACCGCGAGGCGGGTATGTCGAGATTGGCCGGGTTCTCGGCCTTCCATGACTTTATTGTCTCCGCCCCTATGGCCTCATTCCAGATTTTTATGTCATCGATAAGACCGTTGTAGGAGGTAAGCAGGAACGGCCCGGAATAATTCTGCAGCTGGCCGCGTCCGAGGGTGAAAGTGCCCCCGGAGAAAGTCACCGTCCCCGAGCAACGTGTGGAGCCTACCGCCTCACCGTTGTTGTAGACGGTCACCGAACGGCTGTCGCAGTCGATCACGGCCACGAGATTGTTCCATTGATAGGTAGGCAACGGTGTGGAGATGTTCACCTCCACAGGCCATCCCCCGACATATGCCTTGAACGACCATTTCCCGTCGAATCCGAGGAAGAAACCGAATCCGGTCTTGGCATTGTCGTCAAGGCAGCTGGCGATGGCGGTCTTCTCCGAGGTGTTCTCATCAATCTTGATAATCGGATATGAAGGCACAGCTGCCCAGAGCGAGACGGTCATCTTCTTTGAGCCTTCGGGGAGTATGTCGGTGAGACGCGCGTCCACCCATGAGGTGTAGCCGTCGAACCGCAGGGCCTGTCCCTCGGCTCCGGCGACATTCTCGGGGGTGAAATGCCCCTGCACGGCGAAGCGGTTGCCGCTCACCACCTCCTGGATCTGTCCCGAGCGGACATCCATCGGGAAATGGGCCACCAGTGCGGCTTTCGCGCCGGGAATCAACATCGGCAGCAGGGTGAACATCGGGAAAAGGTATCGTTTCATTTCATGGATTATTTTCTGACGAGATGCAGTTTATCTAACGGAAATCTTGTTTACGGTATTGCCCTGGCGGACAATATAGATGCCGGGAGTGAGGGCTTCGGGATTGACAGCGATGCCCTGGATGGTGAAATATTCCGCAGGAGCATCACCCATGTCACCGGCTATGCCGTTTATGTCGGAGATGGCGGAGTTCTTTGCTGTCAGGTAGTTGAGGGTGTTGTCGGTGAGTTTGACGAGGTTGGAATGGAAGGCGTTCACACCCTGACGGGGCGACCACTCACATGCGGCAAGACCATTGGCGATGATGGTGCCGTTGCCTTCGGTGACAGGCTTGAACTCGACGATACCGGCCACGGCATGGTCTTGGACATGACCCCATGTGCCAAGCACTGTGGCGTTGTTCTGGTTCTCGAACTTCTCGACGGTATTCTTCCCGTCGGCGGTGTAGACCGCGTTGTAGGCGTTGAGGTCCCACATGCAGTTGTGGTCTTCGCGCCACATCTCGGTGCCGTTGCCGGTGCCGAGGAGGGCGAAAGTCTCCATCGGGAAGTCATTGTTGGTCTCAAGGCCGACATAGATTTCATGGTCGCGGTGGTCATAATATTGCGACGCGTCCAGTCCGTCGGGGTTGTCTTTCTCGTTGACGAACCAGTAGCCTATCTGGGCGTTCACAGTCCAGACATCGGTGCCCATACCGCCGTCGCTGTCACCGTAGATGCCCGGGGCGAAGTCCGCGCTTATTCGTCCAAGGGTCGGGAGAAGCTGAGTGGCATGTTTCGAGAGGTAGAGCGACCCGCCATCGGCCACAAATTTCTTGAGGGCTGCGACAGTCGCCTCATCTGAGAACTCGGCGGGAAGATTCCCCTTGCCGACATTCAGGCGGTCGATGTGTATCCAGATGCAGTCGAGGTTGTCGGCGGTTATCTTCGAGGTTTCGCCGGGAGCGATTACCGTGCCGTCAGGATTCGCGTCGGTGAAATGCTTGGCGGCGGCATATTCCTGGAAGTTGTCGATTGACTCGACATCAGGATAACCGATGAGCATTCCCATACGGGCCGAGGTGGAAGCGGAGCAGCCAAGGGCGAACATTGCGAGAGAGGAGGCGAGTAATAATTTTTTCATGTTTTTGTCAGATTACGGATTTGTTTGAAATGATAATTTAAGGTGGGAAAAGCGCGTGGCGGTGGCTGGCCACAGGGAGGAAAGGCTTTTTGGAGCCTTCCTCTCCCTGCGGTCGGGAATCGGGAATTATCCGGGAACTAACTGATTACTGGAGGTAGTGGAGAATGTTGAGGGTCAACTTCTCGACGTTGTGCTGGTAGGGGTTGGGGCCTGAGTTCTGGTTCCACTCGTAGGCGGCGAAACCGTTGGCGATGCAGCGGCCGTGGTCACCGGCGGCGTAGAACTCCACCAGACCGGCCACACAGTGGTCGCGGACATGTCCCCAGGTGGCGAGCACCAGGGAGTTGGTGGTGACTTCGAAATTCTTTATCACGTCAGGCTGGTTCCCTTTGCCGTAGATGTTGCAGTCCCACATGCAGTTGTGGTCTTCACGCTGGCCGGGGCCGATGAGCGGCAGG
>URLF01000132.1 GCA_900548705.1 uncultured Porphyromonadaceae bacterium
CGATTAATCTGCGAGAAATCTGCGTATCTGCGGAATCTGCGTGAGACCTTTTTCATAGACTCCACGAGCGAGACTTTTTTGTTGAATTTGCGAGACTCTTTTGTTGCGGGAGTGGTTCATAGGATTCTGGTGAGATAGGGGATGAGAGTGGTGAGAGTGGGGTGAGGGGGTGGGGATGGGTGATTTTTTCGGGACGGGGCGGGGTGTATGTCGCGGGAAATGCGTAACTTTGCAGCCGTAAAAAAGATTTTTTAGATTATGGGCGGCGCGGGAGGTCCCCGGCTGCCGTTTTTGATACAGTATTTATCTATGGATTTTTTTGATGTGGACATCCTTTGTCCCGGAAACACCTCCCTGGCGTCGACCCTGATGCTGCTTTCCTTCGTGATTGCGGCGGGTATCTTTATCGGAAAGGTAAAGATCGCGGGTATCTCGCTGGGTGTCACCTTTGTGTTGTTTGTCGGTATCCTGATGGGTCATTTTGGCTATACGGTCGACCCGGAAGTGCTGAAGTTTGTCCGTGAGTTCGGACTAATCCTGTTCATCTTCGCCATCGGTCTGCAAGTAGGTCCGGCGTTCTTCTCCTCGTTCAAGGAGGGTGGAGTAAGGCTCAACATGCTCGCCGTGTTGGGGATATTGCTGAATGTGGCAATCACAGTGGCGATTTTTTTCATCGACGGCACCACCGACATGTCGGTGCTTGTGGGTGTGATGTCGGGAGCGGTGACCAACACCCCCGGACTGGCCGCCGCCCAGCAGTCGCTGTCGGGTGCGCCCGAAGTGGTCAGCGAGGCTGTCAACCGTATGTCGATGGGTTACGCCGCCGCCTATCCCCTTGGAGTAATCGGTATCATCACCTCGATGTTGCTTGTCAAGTTCATCTTCCGCGTGAAGGTCGATGACGAAATCAAGCGTATGGAGAAGGAGGCCGAGGACGCCACCGCCAAGCCCCACCTTGCTTCAATCGAGGTCACCAACCAGCTCATCAACGGCAAGACACTGGTGCAGCTCCATCAGATTATCCACACCGAATTCGTCGTCTCGCGCCTCATGCAGCAGGACGGCACCATAATCATCCCCAAGTCGACCACCCAGATCCGCGTCGGCGACAAGCTGTATGTAGTAATGTCGGCCACCGACCTGGAGAGCTTCGAGAGCGTTGTCGGTCCGTCAGTCGAGATGGGCGACGACCAGTGGGATGAGGTTTCTCCCGCTTCCGTGGTGAGCCGCCGCATCGTCATCACCCGCAGCGAGTACAACGGCAAGAGCCTTGCCGACCTGCGTCTCCACAAAGGTTACAACCTCAACTGCACCCGTGTCAACCGTGCGGGTGTAGACCTGCTCGCCACCCCCGGCCTGCGCCTGCAGATGGGTGACCGCATCACTGTGGTCGGCGACCTCAATGACATCGACCGCCTGGCCTCGAAGCTCGGCAACTCGATGAAGCGTCTCAATACCCCCAACCTGATCACTATCTTCGTCGGCATCCTCTTCGGTATCATCGTCGGCTCCATCAATGTCGGCTTCGGCATGAAGCTGGGTCTCGCCGGTGGTCCGCTCGTGGTTGCCATCTTCCTGAGCCGCTTCGGCTACAAGTTCAAGCTTGTCACTTATACTTCTTCATCGGCGTCGCTGATGCTCCGCGAGCTTGGCATCTGCATGTTCCTCGCGGCTGTGGGTATCGGTGCGGGAGCCAATTTCGCCTCGACGGTGTTCAACCAGACCGGTATGTGGTGGGTCATCTGGGGCTTCATCATCACCTTCGTGCCTCTGATGATTGTCGGCTGCATCGGCCGAGGAGTGTTCAAAATCAACTACCTCACGCTGATGGGTATGATGTCGGGCGGCTACACCGATCCCCCGGCCCTGGCCTACGCCAACAACTCCACCGCCTCCGACGCTCCGGCTGTCGCCTACTCGACGGTCTACCCGCTGACGATGTTCCTCCGCGTGGTCGCCGCCCAGGCCCTGATCCTCTGCTTCGCATAATCGGATACTCACGATTGCCCGGGATTTTAAGGAATTCGAGGGAATCGTGAGTGTCAGAAAAGGTCTCACGCAGATTCCGCAGATACGCAGATTTTCCGCAGATTTCAATGATTGGATTGATTTACGGGATTCGGATATCTGTGAAATCTGCGTGAGCCGGATTATAGGAAAAGCACCCGCAAAAACAGTAATCATTGCAATATACGTTTTTGTCCCTGTCATCCGTTTAATCATATATAATCCAATTTATCTGAATAATCCTGTTTATCCGCGAGAAATCTGCGTATCTGCGGAATCTGCGTGAGACCTTTTGGAACTACGTTTAGCGGAACAGACGCCAATCTTGTTTCTCCTGATGAGAATCGATGACCTTACATACGCTATAATCGGCGCGGCATTCAAGGTTCATTCTGAACTTGGACCGGGTCTGCTGGAGCGTTTCTATCAGGCAGCTATGGAGATACAGTTGGCCGAAGAGGGATTGAAAGTAATACCGCAGGCTCCTGTGCCTGTGTTTTACAAAGGAAAGAAATTGGGTGACGATTGCCGGATGGATTTGCTGGTCGAGGATACGGTGATTGTTGAACTGAAAAGCGTGGAATATATTCCGCCCGTATGTCACAAGCAATTACTGTCATATCTTAGATTTGCTAATAAACAGGTCGGGTTGCTGATTAATTTCAATGAATCCGACCTGAAACTCGGCATTCATAGGATAGTCAATAATTATGTTGGCAATTCCGCTGCCGACATTCCTCATAATCATAAACCATGAATGAGTTTTTCGCCATACTGAAGCGGTTTGTGCCGCCCTACAAGAAGTATCTCGCCCTGAATGTCTTCTTCAATGTGTTGTCGGCATTCCTGACGCTGTTCTCCTTCGCGGTCATAATCCCGATCCTTGAGATGCTGTTCAAGGTGAAGGAGGCCACTTATACCTATATGGATGCCGGGAGCGGTTCCATCAAGGAGGTGGCGGTCAACAATTTCTATTATTACACCCAGGAGGCCATCAACACCTATGGGCCGACGGTGACGCTGGCGTTGCTGGCCGCGCTGCTTGTGGTGATGACCGGTCTGAAGACCGGGGTCACATTCCTTGCCTCCTACTTCGTGATTCCGATGCGCAACGGCATCGTGCGCGACATCCGCAACTATGTCTTCGACAAGATGGTGGTGCTGCCGATTTCCTTCTTCACCCAGGAACGCAAGGGTGATGTCATGGCGCGTATGACCGGCGATGTCGGGGAAATCGAGAACTCCATCATGGCCTCCCTCGATATGATGTTCAAGAACCCCATCATGATTATCGTCTGCCTGGTGATGATGATTGTCATCTCCTGGCAGCTGACTCTCTTCGTGCTGGTGCTGTTGCCGCTGGCCGGACTGGTGATGGGTAAGGTCGGCAAGCGTCTGAAGCGTCAGTCGCTCGAACAGCAGGGACAATGGGGCTTGCTGATGTCAAACATCGAGGAATGCCTCGGAGGATTGCGCATCATCAAGGCCTTCAATGCCGAGCGCAAGGTCAGGGAGCGTTTCCACCGCGAGAACCAGGTGTTTTACCGGCTCTCCAACCGCATCGCCCGCCGTCAGAGCCTCGCCCACCCGATGAGCGAGTTTCTCGGCACACTGGCCATCGCCATCGTGCTCTGGTTCGGCGGTGCGCTGATACTGTCGGGCGCGTCGTCGATGAACGCCGCATCCTTCATATATTACATGGTGATTTTCTACTCCATCATCAATCCCGCCAAAGACCTTTCGAAGGCGATGTATTCCATCCAGAAAGGTCTCGCGTCGATGGAGCGAGTCGACAGGATTCTCAATGCCGACAATCCCATCAAAGACCCAGCCAATCCCCGCCAGATAGAGCGGCTTAAAGGTGAGATTCATTACAAGGATGTGACTTTCAGCTACGGCTCCAACGAGGTCATCCACGATGTCAGCCTGGAGATTCCCGCCGGGGCCACAGTCGCGCTGGTCGGCCAGTCAGGTTCCGGCAAGTCCACGATGGCCGACCTGCTCCCGCGCTTCTACGACGTGGCGCGCGGCTCCATCACCGTGGACGGCATCGACATCCGCGACATGAAGGTCCATGACCTGCGGTCGATGATGGGTAATGTCAACCAGGAGGCGATTCTTTTCAACGACACATTCTATAACAATATAACATTCGGGGTGGACGGGGCCACGATGGAGGAGGTTCGTGCGGCTGCCCGTGTGGCCAACGCCGACGAGTTCATCATGGCCACCGAGCAGGGATATGAAACCAACATCGGCGACCGTGGCTGCCGCC
>URLF01000133.1 GCA_900548705.1 uncultured Porphyromonadaceae bacterium
ACAGCAAGTCGAAGTTTTCTTTCGAACCTACACCGTAACCGCCGGCTACGATAATGGAGGCATTCTTGATGTTGATTTTAGACTTCTCTATGTGACGGTCGATAATCTCCACCACGAAGTCCTCATCCTTGACATATTTCTTGGCGTCGAGTTTCACGACTTCACCCTTGTGGTCGGGGTTGAAGACCTCTTTCTTCATCACACCCTCACGGACGGTGGCCATCTGGGGACGGCAGTCGGGGTTGACGATGGTGGCGACGATGTTGCCACCGAATGCGGGACGAATCTGATAGAGGAGGTTCTGGTATTCCTTGCCGGTCTTGGGGTCTTTGTGGTCACCGATTACCAGCGAGGTGCAGTCGGCGGTCAGACCGCTGTGGAGGCAGGAGCTGACGCGGGGGCCGAGGTCACGGCCGATGCATGTGGCACCCATCAGGCAGATCTGCGGCTCGATTTCCTTGAAGAGGTTAATCAGGACGGCGGCGTGGGGATTGGAGGTGTAAGGATAGAGACGCTTGTCCTCTACCTTGTAAACCACGTCGACACCGTAGGGGAAGAGCTGCTTCTCGACACCGGAGAGCTTGTCGCCGATGACGATGGCCTCAAGCTTGACACCGAGTTCGGTGGCGAGCTGGCGACCCTTGGTCAGGAGTTCCAGGCTGACATCGGCCACCTTTCCGTCCTCATATTCGCAATAGACGATGAGGTTGTTCTTATCTTTTTGCATTGTTGGATGTTCGTTTTTAAGGGATTAGCCGATGGTGTGGTTGGCGATGAGTTCCTTTACGAGCTGTTCGATCTGCTCGTCGTTGTTCTCCAGCGACAGGCTCTGCTTTGCTGTGAATACAACATTCTCGATGGCTTTTACCTTTGTGGGGGAACCGGCCATACCGATCTGCTCGGGATCAGCCTCGACGAAAGCTGCGCCCCACTCCTGGATCACATCCAGCGAGGGACGTTTCTCAAGGACAGCCTTGCGGGTGTCGTCGAGCTTGGCCTTTTCCGAGGGGGAAGCGGCATATTTGAATTGCATCACGCGCTTGGCGTTGCGGGGACGGCATTCGGCTGCCGAACCGTTGACGGTCACCACGCAGGGAAGAGGAGCCTTCACGGTCTCCACGCCTGATTCCAGACGGCGCTTGACAGTCACCTTGCCATCCTTGAGGTCAAGGATTTCCTCGGCGTAGGTAATCTGGGGGATTCCGAGCTTCTCGGCAATCTGGGGGCCAACCTGGGCGGTGTCGCCGTCGATGGCCTGACGGCCGCAAAGCACGATATCGTAGTTTCCGATTTTCTTTACAGCCTGGGCCAGGGAATAGGAGGTGGCCAGGGTGTCGGCTCCACCGAGCAGACGGTCGGTGAGGACGATGCCGTTGTCGGCGCCACGGAAGATGCCTTCACGCACAACCTCGGCCGCGCGGGGCAGACCCATTGTGAGCATTGTGATGGTCGAACCGGGATTCGCGTCCTTTAGGCGGAGAGCCTGCTCAAGGGCGTTGAGGTCCTCGGGGTTGAAGATGGCGGGCAACGCTGCGCGGTTGATGGTGCCGTCTTCTTTCATGGCATCTTTTCCCACGTTGCGGGTGTCAGGCACCTGCTTGGCAAGAACAATGATGTTTAAACTCATGAATCTCTATTTTAAATTGATTTATTATCGTAAGATTTCAGCGTCATAATCAATGCGTTAAGCCATTAGTGCAATGCTCAACGCAAAAGAGGGGCAGCCGCGGTCACAGCCCCGGCTTCCCCCTTTTATATCATTATTGTCGGCAAAGATAGCTGTTTTTTCACAGACGCTCAGCATAATACGCATTTTTTAACAAACCTGCGCGACTGTGGCTTTTTCCGCACCATTTCAAAATCAGCCAAATGAACGGAAAAGAGCCTTGTAGGCAGATACCGGTCCCACACACAGGAAAATGTCACCCGGCTCGACATGCAAATCCCCCTCCTCCGGTTCGCCGGAATGAACAGCATCGGCCAACACCCCGACGGGCAATGTGTCCATCACAGTGTGGGATATGCCGAGGATATTGCTTTTGGAAGATGGGCGCGCCGCGGTGATGAAACGCAGTCCGCGCAAGGTGTCTGCATCGATGTCGGCGTAACGCATGTGGTGGAAAATCCCCGGGGCAACGAACCTCACGGCGAATGTGTCGTGGCCGATGCGGAGCGACGCCACCTGTGACGACAGTTCCATCTCATTCACAAGGTCATGGGCAGCCCGCTGCTCGGGGGTCAGGATGCGTTCCACCTTCAGCCCTTCGAGAATCGACTGGTGGAGCTCGTCGATGGCGCGGGCGTAGATTTTCCTTATGCCAAGCTTCCGCAGCAATGCCACGGTCTTGACACTCGCCCCGAAGTTCTCACCGATGGCTACTATCACGAGATCGACATTTTTCAACGGCAGAGCGGCCAGCGACGGCTCGTCGGTGGAGTCGAGGATATAGGCGGTCGATATGTAGTCTTTCACTGCCTCGACATTGGCGCTACGGATGTCCGCGCCAATCACCTCATGGCCCATGTCGGTCAGGTCACGGGCGAGATTCGAGCCGTATATGCCGAGTCCGATTATAAGGTAACGCATTGTTGCAGGTCTGTTATATTAGTTGCTGTCAGTTTATTATGATGTTGTCTGAGGGTAGACGGAAAGGCGGGTCGTTATGGACTCCGACCACCCCCACGAGCAGCGATATGATGCCGACGCGGCCCAGGAACATCGCCGTGCAGAGCAGAATCTTGGAGGGGATGGAGAGCGCCGAGGTCACCCCGAGCGACGACCCCACGGTAAACAGAGCCGATACCGCCTCATATACCAGCGCCTTCGGGGATAGCTCAGGCTCAAGCCCCACCAGCACTATGCCGTAAAATGTCAGGGAGAGTATGGATAGCCCAATCACAGCGTGGGCGCGCCTGAGCGAAGGTATGGAGATGCTGCGGTCATAAGCGGTCACCACCTCCCGCCCGAGTATGATGGCTTTCAGGTTCAATATCATCGTGGCGAATGTGTTGACCTTTATGCCGCCAGCTGTCGACTGGGATGCTCCGCCTATCCACATCAGGAACAGGAACATCAGTATGGTGACATTCAGGAATGAGGCCGGATTGACAGATGAGAAACCCGAGGAACGGGGCACGGAGGAGTTGAACCACGACTGCACCACCTTATGCCACACAGGCATCCCGTCCAGGGTGTTGTCATATTCAAACAGGAAAAACAGCAATGTGGACACCAAGGTCAGGATCAGGGAGGTGACCAGCACGATTTTGGTGTTGAGGTCATAAAGATGGACAGGCATACGGGGCGGTCTGCGTCGCCGCAGCCATGCCCAAGCCCGCTTCATACGGCAGACAGCGGCCTGACGGAAATTCACCAGTATCGGGAATCCGATGCCTCCGGCGGTAACCAGCAGGGTCACCGTGACATATATCCATTGGTTTGACTTCAGGAGCAACGGATTGGAAAGCCCTCCCTCTATGTTGGAAAAACCCGCATTGCAGAATGCAGACAGCGAATGGAACCCGGAGAAAATCAGCTCATCCTCGACCGACATTCCGAGTGTGTCGTGTACACAAAGGAAAATCGCGGCCGCCCCGATAAGTTCTATCGTGATGGTGAAGACAAAGATATATAGCAACGTGGGCAACAATGCGCTCATGGTCTTGGAGTAGATCATATCACGCACCATCAGCTGGCTGTAAATCGAAGTGTTGCCGCTGAAGAAGAGCGCGAAGAAGCTCGTGAAGGTCATCACCCCCAGCCCTCCCGTCTGAATCAAAAGTGCAAGTACGAGCAATCCGACGGGGGTGAATGTCGCCGAGACATCTACCGAAGTCAGGCCGGTGATGCATACCGCCGATGTCGAGACGAAGAGTGCGTCCACATAGTCGATGCCTCCGTGGGTGCATCGGGGCATCATCAGCAGCAATGAGCCGACAAGTATCAGCAAAAGGAAGCTGGCCGACAGGATAAGGGAGGGATTGGTACGCCGTCCCAGCATCTTTATGATGCCGAAGGAGAGGTCGATGACGGAATATGCCCCGAGTATCGGGAAGAGGAATTTGTTGGAATATAGAATCTGGTCCAATATCCCTATCCAGGGATGCTCGGGTCGGGGATAGACCAGCGGCAGCAAAGTGGCCAGCACCGCCA
>URLF01000134.1 GCA_900548705.1 uncultured Porphyromonadaceae bacterium
TCGGCGCGACAGCCGATTTCCCCCTCCAGGCAGGGGTATATCTGGTCAATAACGTCAAAGTGACCGTCAGGTAAGACACTGACGTTTCATATCATTACCGTGGGTTGGCGCGAGGTGAGGTCTGATGGCCTCACCTCGCGCCAACCCACGGTTATTCAGATGTATGATTCCTTCGGAATCGCGGGGGGAATATAACTTTTTAAATACATATCTGTCAGTGTGTCAGATACCACGCAATAATCCGATATGTAAGCCGTTAATATGTTAGCGGGATTTTATCCGGTTGAAAGATTCCCGCACAATCCGACGACTATGAAATTTCTTTACAGCAAAGCATACGGGAAAAAACACAGACGCGCGATATACGGCTTGTTGCTTGTCATGTCATTGTTGATGGCAGGTGTGTCCCCCGCTCTGGCTCTTTCCCCCGACTTCTACACTGCCGAGTCGCGTCTCGCCTCGGGACGTTGGGTGAAGATTGCCGTGAGCCAGTCAGGCATATACCTCCTGACCGACCAGCAACTGCGCCAATGGGGTTTCTCCGACCCCGCGAGGGTGAAGGTCTACGGCTACGGCGCGATGCGTCTGCCCGACCGTCTTGACAGCAGTTATATCGATGATCTCCCCCAGACTCCGTCGGAATACATTTCCGGCCGGGGCATCGTGTTTTTCGGCGAGGGGCCTGTGACAATCGGCAACGCCGCGACGACATACCTGCGTCCTGTGCAAAGCCCTTTCACCACCCAGGGATATTATTTCCTCTCCGACAATGATGATGAACGTCTTGTGCCTGCCACTGACACTGTGTCATCCCCTTCGGCCTCTGAACCGGCAGACACATACCAGGAGCTGGCATATCATGAGGAGGAACTTTATTCCCCCGGCTATGCGGGTTACCTGATGGTGGGTGAGGATTTCAAATACACCAACTCCCGCACTTTCAAGATTGATTTGCCCGGCATCGACACCTCCCGCAGTGTGACGATGGAGGCTTCTTTCGTTGCCAAAACCCTGTCGGAGGATTCCAACATCACCTACTTCCTTAACGGCACGGCGTTACCTTACGGTTCGGGAGACCGCATCAAGTTTACCAATGACGCGGAGAAACATGGCGAGGAGGGATTGTCGCGCAAGGAGTTCAACGTGACCTCCGAAAGTGTGCAGATCGGTGTCACATTCAGCTGTCCTTCGACGGTGACATCCGCCAACCTGAACTACATCGCCTTGACCTACACCCGCCGTCTGACTCTCGATGACGGTAACAAGGTTTTCCACGCATCCCGTGGCTCAAGCGGATTCTCCCTTTCGGGAGCCGACTCCGAGACCCGTGTGTGGGATATAACCGTTCCCTTGTCGGCCACGAAAATGGACATATCTCCTGCGGCCTCAGGAGTGTCTGTCTGGAGCCTGCAGCGCTCGGGTGTGAGGCGTTTCGCCGCCTGGAAGCCCTCGGCTCCATTCCTGAGCGCGACCTTGGTCGGGGAGGTCAGGAACCAGAACCTCCACGCCCTCCCGGCTGCCGAGATGGTGATTTTCACTGTGCCGGCCTGGAAGGATCAGGCTGAGCGTCTGGCCAATTTCCACCGCAACGACGAGGTTGATCCTCTTGATGTGGTTGTCCTCACCCCCCAGGAAATCTATAATGAGTTCTCTTCCGGTGTGCCCGACGTGCAGTCGTTCCGCAAGCTCCTGAAAATGATGTATGACCGTCAGGCTGGCACAGACAAGCCGTTGCGCTACGCCCTCTTCCTGAGCCGTCCGGTGTGTGACATCCGTCAGGTGACCGATTACGGAAAGTCGCTGGGCAACACCTTCCTCCCGGCGTGGTTCAGCAACACCGGTCTCTACGACAATGACGCGTACACCACAGACGACATCTTTGGTTTCCTCGACGACAATTCCGGCACAACCACCTCTTCCGACAAGCTACGCATCGCCGTGGGGCGTATTCCCGCCATCACTCAGAGCGATGTGAAGACCGCTGTCGACAAGCTGGAGCGTTACTATACCAAGATGCCCCGTACCAACTGGAAGAACAACATCCTCGTGTCGGCCGACGATGAGGATGCGGGAATCCATATGACCCATGCCGAATGGTTCTGTGACTACCTTTCCAAGAGCAACGGGGGTGAGGACGGTTTCATCAAGAAGCTCTATATCGACGCTTATGAGCGCACCTCCAACATCTGCGAGGAGGCGCGTCAGGTGTTCTACCGTTACCTCGACGAGGGGGCGTTGCTCTGGTTCTACACCGGTCACGCCAATGCCTCATCGCTTACCGGTGAGAATCTGGTGACCTATTCCGACCTCAACAGCATGTATCTGCGCCACTGGCCGGTTGTCTACGGCGCGACCTGTAACTTCCTGCGCTGGGACTCTCCGACTGTCTCGGGCGCGGAAATCCTGTTCAAGAATCCCAACGGGGGTGTGATTGCCGGTATCTCGGCCACCCGCGCCGTGTATATCAGTTACAACGGAAACCTTTCGGCCTCGCTTGGCCGTCATTTCCTTGAGCGTGACGAGGATGGCAAATACATGACCCTCGGGGAAATCTATATGCGGGCCAAGAATGACTATATGGATGAGACCCACAGGGATTCCCAAGGCAACCGCGACCCGATTCCCCGACCCGATTCCAACAAGCTCAGGTATGTGCTGATGGGTGATCCGGCGCTGAGGCTTATGATGCCTTCGTCGAGGGTGATTCTTGACCGTATCCACGAGACTGATATGCCTGTGGCTCCAGACCAGGAGCTTCCTTGCCTGATGGCACGTCAGCAGACCACCATCACCGGTCACATAGAGAATCCCGACGGCACCCCGGCCTCCGGATTCAACGGCCATCTTGTCGCCACAATCTATGATGCCGAGCAGTCCTTCACCACCAAAGGCTACGGCCAGGGAGCGGAGATGACGTTCGACCAGCAGGGAGGCCGACTGATGGTGGGCAACACTGATGTCAAGGATGGCCGTTTCACCCTTTCGGTCAATATGCCCTCTGAGGTTGTCAACAACTACCGCAATGCCGCCATAAGCCTGTACGCCTATGAGGACAATGGGGAGGAGGCCATCGGGGTCAACCGTGATTTCTATGTCTATGGCACCGATTTCGACTCTGAGCCGGATGTGGTTCCTCCGACAATCGACGCGTTCTATCTCAACCATCCCTCATTCGTCTCGGGTGACGAGGTAAACAACTCCCCGATGGTGATTGCGGAGATTTCTGATGACCGCGCCATCAACCTCTCCCCCGCCGGTGTCGGCCATCAGATGGGACTGTATCTTGACAACGGTTCGAAGACCTACACCGATGTCTCGGATTATTTCACACCCTACACCAACGGGGTAGCCGGAGGAACAATCGCCTATCCTCTCGAAGGGCTCGCCGTGGGGGCACATACTTTGCGCCTGAGAGTATGGGACACCGCTCCCAACTCCGCCGAAGCCACGCTCGATTTCTTCGTGGCCAAGGAGATTGTGCCGACCATCTACGAGGTTTACACCGACTGCAATCCCGCGTCGGTCGAAGCCAACTTCTATGTGTCGCATGACCGTCCCGACCGCGAGCTGACAGTCACCATCGAAGTGTTTGACATGATGGGACGCCGTCTCTGGCAGGCCACCCAGCAAGGCCGCAGCGACATGTTCCAGAGCCAGCCCATCACCTGGGACCTCACCGACTACGGAGGCCACCGCGTGAACCGTGGCATCTACCTCTACCGCGCCACCATCTCCGATGACTACTCCGGCGAGAAGACCGCCACCGCCAGCCGCCGCCTCGCCGTCACCGCCAACTGATTCCCCATCTCTCCCAATCTTCCCATAATTCCCAAAATTCCCAATCTTCCCCTCCCTCCCCCCATCTCACTCTCAGGTGAAACTATGACCCCCTCCCCTCCGTTCCGTATCGTCCCTTGGGACACCGACTTTCTGGACGCCCTCAAAAACGGGGTGATGAAGGCCACACGCGGTCAGCCCGGCAACGCGGTGGTGGTCTTCATGCATGACCGCCCCCGCCGTTACCTGCGAGAGCGCTTCCGCTACGCGCCGGATGTGCCCAAACCCTGCCTCATCCCGCGCATGTTCACGGAACGGGAACTGATGGCCGCGTTCCGCCAGGAACAGCAC
>URLF01000135.1 GCA_900548705.1 uncultured Porphyromonadaceae bacterium
GTGTTACCGCCGATTCGATGGATCGTGTGGACGCTTTGGTTGCCGCCGGAGCCGACGCGATTGTGATTGATACCGCCCATGGCCATTCCCAGGGTGTTGTCGGTGTGCTTCGAGCTGTCAAGGCTAAATATCCCCAGATTGATGTCGTAGTCGGAAACATCGCCACAGGTGAGGCTGCCAAATTCCTCGTCGAGAATGGTGCTGACGGTGTGAAAGTCGGCATCGGCCCGGGCTCAATCTGCACCACCCGCATCATCGCCGGTGTCGGTGTACCCCAGCTTTCAGCTGTCTATGATGTGGCCAAGGCTCTCGAAGGAACAGGTGTTCCCCTCATTGCCGACGGCGGTATCCGTTACAGTGGAGACATCGTCAAAGCTCTCGCAGCCGGAGGTTACAGTGTGATGCTCGGCGGAATGCTTGCCGGAGTCGAGGAATCTCCCGGCGACACCATCATCTACAATGGCCGTAAATACAAGTCTTACCGAGGCATGGGTTCTCTTGAAGCCATGGAGAAGGGTTCAAAGGACCGTTACTTCCAGGCCAACGAGACCGACACCAAGAAGCTCGTTCCCGAGGGAATCGCCGCGCGTGTGCCTTACAAGGGCTCACTTTATGAGGTGATTTACCAGATGCTTGGCGGTCTTCGTGCCGGAATGGGATATTGCGGTGCGGCTGATATTGACGCTCTCCACAAGGCCAAGTTCACCCGCATCACCAACGCCGGTGTGGCCGAGAGTCATCCCCATGACGTCGCCATCACCTCGGAAGCACCCAACTACTCGGCTTCCAGCCGCTGATAAAATCAAGTCCGGCGAGAACAACTTGCCGATGTGAGACATTATGAAAAGATGGAGAGTATGACAGCCTCTGACAGGGGTCTGCGTCCTCTTCATCTTTTTTTAGTTTTTTTCTATCGTATCAGATTATGAGAGAAGACAACCGTCCGAAATTCACCACTAAATTTGGAGTCATAGCCGCAACGGTAGGTTCGGCTGTGGGACTTGGAAACATATGGCGTTTCCCCTATGAGGCAGGGGCACACGGAGGTGGGGCATTTTTGCTTGTCAACCTTATGTGTGTCCTGCTTATCGGTATTCCGGTTGTGTGCGCCGAGTTCCTGATGGGGCGCTCCTCACGGCGCAACATATTCGGCGCCATGTCGACACTTGCTCCTCGCGGTGGGCGTTGGTGGCGATGGGCAGGAATCCTTGGTGTCGTTAGCGGCACATTGATTCTCTCGTTTTACGCCGTTGTCGCAGGCTGGACTCTGGAGTATCTCTTCCAGTCGGTGACCGGAAACCTGACAGCCGGAGGTGTGAGGGAAAGTCATGCTGAGTTTGACAACTTTACAGCCGGTTGGCGTTGTGTCTTCTGGACAATCGTGCTGCTGGCCATGAATGCCGTGATTGTGTTGCGCGGTGTCCAGAAGGGTATAGAGAAAGCCTCCAATTGGATGATGCCCCTCTTGTTTGTGCTGCTTATAATGATGGCTGTCAATTCCCTTCTTCTTCCCGGGGCGAAAGAGGGGTTGGCTTTTCTCTTCTCTCCCGATTTCTCCGAGATGAATTCCTCGACAGTGCTGTCGGCGTTGGGACAGGCATTCTTCTCCCTCTCGGTCGGCCTCGGCACATTGACCGTCTACGGCAGTTATTTTCCCGCCGAGACCCGCATAGTCAGAAGCGCGTCGATAATGGCTGGACTTGACACGATGGTGGCCATTGTGGCGGGTGTGATAATCTTTCCGGCGGTATTCTCATTCGGAATGGAACCGGCCGCAGGCCCGCAGCTTGTCTTCGAGGTGTTGCCCGACATATTCCGGCAGATGACAGGTGGCGCGATATGGTCGACAATCTTCTTCCTCCTGTTGCTCATAGCCTCATTGACCTCCACGATTTCATTAAGTGAGGTCGGGGTCGCTTTCTGTGTGGAACATTGGCATTTCAGCCGGCGCAAAGCATTGGCCGTGACTATCGGGATAGTCACCTTTTTCGGCATCTTCTGCGCTCTTTCATTCGGCCCGCTGTCCTCTGTGAAGATATTCGGCATGACGATTTTCGATGTGTTCGATTATGTGACAAGCAACATATTCCTGCCTCTCGGAGGAATGCTGGTCTCCATATTTGTAGGCTGGATAGTAGACCGTGCGACCGTGGATTACCAGTTAAGTCCCGCTCCCCGCATTCTCCGCAAGGTCATCATCTTCCTCCTCCGTTACATCTGCCCTTTGGCCATCCTCGCGGTCTTCATCAACAACCTCTTTGGCTAAGTATTCCTGCTTATATCCTTGTGATATTTTTAATCCTGTCTCAAACATAAAAAAAGACTCCGGAGGAATCTTTCTTGATATTCGAACTGGAATGTCAGAAAAGATTCCTCCGGAATCAATGTAGGGAGAGGTGGATTCTTACTGGGGGAGGATTTCGTAGGCGGTAGCCTGGATATAGTAGGTCGAGAGGTAAGGCTTCCCTTCGAGGCTGTCACGCTCGGCGATGCGGCGACGGTAGTCGGCCATCTGGGCGGCGAATGTCTCGACATTCTCCTGACCGGCCACTTTACGTTCGGTCTCGCAACCGGTGGGAGCGTTCTGGTAATTGGCGGCTTCCTCTTCTCCCTGCTGCTCGGCGATACGTTCAAGCTGTCCCTGACGGTCTTGTTCAAGCTGACGGATGGTGTTCTCGTCAAGACGGCTCTCCATCACGACACCGGTCACGCGTAGGGGCTGATGGATGGTTTCCTGGGGGAAAACATTTCCCATCTCGGCGGTAGCGTCGCAACGGATCATGGAATTCTCGTCAGAACCGAGCAGGAATGCCTTGCGACCTCCATGCTTGCAGAGATGTGAGACCACACCCTCGATGGTCACGGTCTGACCGACATATGAGTCGGGATTGGCCAGGATGGAGTCTACGGTGACAGTGTCAGCCTCGGCGGTTTCAGAGGATGACTTGCTTGAACAGCCGGTGATGGCGAGTGCGAAAAGGGCGGCGATGGCCCAGAGAATGATGTTCTTGTTCATATTGGTAGATTATAATGTTTTGTTGGAAAATAAGTTGCTGTCAGTTGTGTTATTCGTGGAATAACATGAAGGGGACAAATGAGAATATCCCGAAAGGAACTGTCACCAAGGCACCCCATTTCATCGTGGCGTCTTTGCGACGTATCCCTATGAAGAGCAATATCAGCGAGAACAGGATATTGAGGGGGAGAGCCTTGAATGAAAGATTGGACAAACGCGGATAGGCCAGTGAGTCGAAAGCTGAGACAAACGACAGGGTATAGGGGAAAATGTATTGCGCTATCTCTGCCGACACAGGTTTCACTCTCGGGAAATCCAACGCGCCGATTAGCTCCAGACTGTCAGAGTCGAACGACCGCCAGCGTGTGCCGTCAGCGCCGGTGAATCTGAAAGTGAGGTTGAAGAGGTTGCCCATAGCCATTATCGATTCCTTTCGCGGATCCACAGTGCCGGCTTCGGCGGGAAGCGGACGGGCAATATGTCCCTCGGCCTCTATCACATAAGGATGCCCCTCAGTGTCGATTACCAGACCGAGCAACGACTTGTCAGACTCCTCCCAGATGAATGCCTTGGAGGCTTTCTTACCCTCGGGGAGGGAGACAGCGGCCACAAACGGACGTCCTCCGCGTTGCTTTATATGGAAGAGCTTGCCATCGGAGTCAATCATAAGGTAGCCTTCGTCATATCCCTTCTGGGAGGTGACATTTGCCGAAAGGTCGGTGGCGGGGAAGCTGAATCCGCGCGATTTCATCGCGTCGGTGAAACGCCGTGAGCGGGTGGCGTTGACGGTGTTGTCCGCGATTTTCACGAACTCGATGCCATCGTTGGTGAATCTGAAAGCCTCCTCCGGGTCGGAAAGGTCGACACGCGGGGGCATAGACTCCATCATCAGCCACATTCCGGAGTTGCGCTTGTTCACCTCGCGGGGTGAACCGTTGAAGAACAGCTCATGTGAACGGAGCGTATGGACTGTCGTCTCTTTCCCGGCGATGGTGTCGGGAAGATTGTCGTGGGCCACAAGCTGACGGTAATATAGCTGCGGAGCGAGCGAGTCGCGCATGGCCACAGTCAGTTTCTCCCCGTCGAGCGTCTCCTGAGCCGTGGCG
>URLF01000136.1 GCA_900548705.1 uncultured Porphyromonadaceae bacterium
CCTCTCCACCCTCCCCGTGTTCCTGAAGATGGCCAACGAACAGGACTCCACCGGTTTCGTGGCCCTCTATGCCGACGAGACCGTCAGGTATGGCCGTATCGTGGAGGTGCTGTCAATCGGGGCAGAGAACAACCTCAAGATGGTGCTGGCCACCCAGCCGGTCAGCAATCCCCGCGCCCACAAGTCGGAGACCACCGAAGGTGACGCGACCGTAGCAGTAACCCCAACCTCACCAGCCGCAGAAAATGTACAGTAACCGGAACACAGAACGTCGCTCCGACCGTTCCTCCAAGGCGTGGGCCATTGGAGGCACACTGGTGTTCCATCTCCTGCTGTTGCTCTGCCTGCTGTTCAGCTTCCTCAAATATCCCCCCGAGGGGGTCGCCGTCTGGCCTCCCGAGCCGGAGAAGGAGATTGTCTTCAATGAAGTGGAAGACCTGTATGCCTCCGGAGAGTTTGTCCGCGTGGGTGACACCTTTGACGAGGTTGTCAACGACGCTCCCGCTCCATCCCCTGTCGACCAGCCGGAGCCGACCCAGAACGCCCCCGACCTGCGCGACGCAGGCCATAAGGCTGACCCCTCAAAGGTTGTCAGCTCCGAGAAGCCCTCGCCGATGAAGGTTGACAACAAGCCGAAAGGTCCCACCAAAGAGGAACTGGAGGCTGAGAAAGCCCGTCAGGAAGCCCAGCGTCGCCAGGAGGCCAAGAAGACCGCCGACGATGCTACCCGCAAGGCGTTTGGCGGCAAAGGAAAGGGGCAGAGCGGCCAGGCCGACGGCAATTCCGCCAACGGGGCGGTGTCAGGCACTCCCGGCAACGGAGTAAAAGGGCGCACCCTTGAGCATTGGGACAAGGTTTCCTCCACCAAAATCGGTGAGATAGCCATCCGTGTGAAAGTAGACTCGCAAGGCAAGGTCGTTTCCGCCACCTATGACCCATCCCGCTCAAACGGGGCAGTGGCCGGCGACACCAAGATGCGTGAGCGTTGCCGCCAGAAATCCCTCGAATGCCGCTTCTCGGTCAAAGAAGGCGCCCCCACCGCCTCCGGCACCATCGTATGGCATTTCAAGTGACAGAGAAAATCCCAATCTCCCCAATTCCCCCAACCCAATTTTCCCAGCCCAATTTTCCCAAAACTCCCAAGACTCCCATAACTCCCATCGCTGATAGCTGGGAATTATGGGAGTCTTGGGAGTTTTGGGAAGATTGGGAAGATTGGGAGAGAGGAGGTTGGGCTCAGGAGGGGGATTATCTGACGATATGTTTGCCGACAAATTCCCCTTGCTTCATAATGTAGATTCCGGCTGGCAGATTGGCTCCCGACATCAGGCCGTCATACATCAACATGCCGCCGACTGAATAAATCTCGACCGGCAACGCTTCATTATAATCAGTTCCCTCGCTTACAGCGTCGATGCCCGACCGGGTGTCCTCTTCAATGGAGGTAAACATCTTGCCGAAATCGGAAGCCTTGTAGTCGTCAACAGTCCCGACAGGCACAAGGAGGGTGGTGTAATGCTCATACATGGCGGGCCACTGGAAAGCATAAGGATACTTCATATCCACCGTCGGGGGGACGGTTGACTTGCAGGTCACTTTTCCGAGCCAGCTGTTTGTGACGGCATAGTTTCTGACGCGGTTCACGGATGCCGGAATCTCGATTTCGGCACCATAGCTCAAGTCTGACACTGCTCATTTCCCGAGAGTTTCCACGGGATAGACCTGGCCGTCAAGCGTGACTTCCGAAGGAAAGACCAATTTCTCAACCGATTGGTCTCCAGAGTAGCCTATAAGCTCGGCGGTATTGTAATACCGGTCGACCTTGAATTTCCAGTCACCTTGCTCGACCTCAATCCAGTCAATGTCGTCAAGGATGCTGCCTACTTTTCCCCATACCGGATGAGATGCGTAAGCGTCCTTGCAATTGGGCTTGACATGGATGGTGATATCTTTGATGTCGCGCTTGTCAGCAATTGATTGTTCGTAAATTTCGGGAGGAGTGTCAGGAAGCATCCATAGCTCTGTCGCAAAGAGTCCGGAAGGCATTATCTTTCTCACATTCTCGCCCACGATGACTTTATTGGCGAGAACTGAAGCGAATTGAATCACCTCTATGCTGGATGGGAGTGTCACCTCGCTTTTATTGTTCGCGCAAAAAACTGCGTAATGGCCAAAATTCTCGAAAGAATCTCCTCTGAATTCCAATTCTTCCAGGTTACGGTCACCAAACGCTTGAGCTCCTATATGAGTAACAGAGGATGGTACTACAAGCGTTTTCATACTCAATGCATTATTGTAGGAGAAAAAAGCCCTGTCTCCGATATACTCCAGTCCCTCGTTGAGTATCAAGTAATCGGGTCTGTCGTGCTGAAAATCATAAGTGAATACACTCTCAAAAGCTCCGTCATCAACTTTTCTCAACGATTCCGGCATACGCTGATTTACCCTTGTTGCATAAAAAGCTTTTTTGCCTATTTCTATGACCGAACTGGGCAAATAGATTGGACTGCTATAATAATAATCGTTATATAATGTCCCCATACATCCATAGAAAGCCATATCACCAATCACTTCAAGCCCGTCAGGCAAAGAAAATGAATGTATGTTCTCGCAATTCATGAACGCACACGGACCGATTTTCTTTACAGGCAGCTACTGATAATTCCAGTCAACCCGGTCCATCACTTCGACCTCCTCACATCCTCGGTCAACAGGACCGATTACATAAGCATAAGGTTGGTAAAATTGTTCATCATATCCAATCCCATAGTAAAGTCCGTTTGCCTCCACATAATCATCCACATGATTGTATGCGAAGTCGATGTCGGCATAGATATTGTCGCCGAACTGGTTCCATCCCTCAGCTTCCTTGTAGGCCTCAAGAGTTCCGACAGGGACATGAAGCTCGACACTCCCGTCCTCCGAGAAGAAACGTGGGTCAATACCAACCTCGGGAGGAACCGGGGCTGCGCATTTTATGATAAGAGAAGGGTTGTAATCGCCATTGTCCTCCCACCTAAAACTTGCACGTTGCATATTGAAGCCAAGATTGGCCCGCAATGTGGCAGTTCCGGGCCACGCCGAATACCGGTGCCCCCATAAGACAAAATCATAGCTGTCTGTAATTGCCGACAATAAAATATTTTCAAGGCAATCACTGTTGTAGGTGCCGATATAGAGATTTATGGGCCTATACTGTGAGGCGTAATCGACGGTCAGCGTTTTGAGGGCAGTCCATCCGTCGAACACGCCCGGTGCGCCATAAAAAGTGTCGCCGACATATACCTCAGATAGGTATGAGCCTTCGGAGGATTCAGAATGAGAACGCGGGCCACAGAATTTGTTGTAACCGACACTTTTGATGCCATAGTAACCGGTATAAGCGGTCGATTCAATTCCTGTAACGGGGTACTGCACCCCGTCGGCATAGACGAAATCGGGTAACTTCACTCCCATTATGGCATCCTCATAAGAGAGTGCTTCCACCAAAGTGGCAGAGACCGGATATTGCTCATAGGGGGCGTCAGGCACGACATTAAGGCGGTAGCGGAAGCCCTCAAACTCGACAAATGAGTCAGCTCTGGCCCGTGGAGGGGTAGCTACGGACAACATTGTCAATAGCACACTCGCCAAACAAAAGATTGGCCGTCTGGTAAAAAGTTTTTTCATGACAGAAAGAGGATGCGGCCGCCCGAAGCATCATTGTAAAGTGAAACAAAATGTGATAACGATGGAAAACGCAGGCGGCTATTACCCGGCATTCCGGCACAAGCATAACGCTCCAATCGACAGAAAAAGCTTGTCGGTGGCCGCCGCCTTGACTTCGAGCAAAAAAAGCGCGAGGATTCTTGTTTGCTGTCCGTTCCGCTATCTGAGGCTCTGGAATTGCCCTTCGGAGTTGAACGGACAACGCAGAAGCCTCACGCAGAATATACGGGTCAGCGGATTTTCCCGGTTGGTGCGGAAGTTGTCGGAGTATAGTGTTATC
>URLF01000137.1 GCA_900548705.1 uncultured Porphyromonadaceae bacterium
CGTAGCTCTTGCGGAGTGTCACGGTCACCTTGGGCACAGTAGCTTCGCCGTAAGCGTAGAGCAGCTTAGCGCCGTGGAGGATGACACCGTTGTATTCCTGGCCGGTGCCGGGAAGGAAGCCCGGGACATCGACGAGAGTTACGATAGGAATGTTGAATGCGTCGCAGAAGCGTACGAAGCGTGCGCCCTTGCGGGAAGCGTTAGAGTCAAGCACGCCGGCAAGCACCTTGGGCTGGTTGGCCACGATGCCGACCGAGCGGCCGTTGAAACGGGCGAAACCGATGATGATGTTGCGGGCGTAATCGCGCTGGATTTCAAGGAACTCGCCATTGTCGACGATAGCTCCGATTACCTCATACATGTCGTAGGGACGGTTGGGGCTTTCAGGCACGATTTCGTTGAGCAAATCTTCGGTGCGGTCGATGGGGTCGTTGCATTCCACGGCGGGAGCATCCTCAAGGTTGTTGCTGGGGATGTAGCCGAAGAGCTTGCGGACAATCTTGATGGCTTCCTCGCCATCTTCAGCTGCGAAGTGGGCCACACCGCTCTTGGAGGCGTGGACGCTTGCGCCACCCAGGTCTTCCTGGCTCACATCCTCGCCAGTGACGGTCTTGACCACCTTCGGGCCGGTGAGGAACATATAGCTGATACCCTTGGCCATGATGGTGAAGTCGGTGAGGGCGGGGGAGTAAACCGCGCCACCGGCGCAAGGACCGAGGATGGCGGAAATCTGGGGAATCACACCGGAAGCGAGAATATTACGCTGGAAAATCTCGGCATAACCGGCCAGGGCGTTGATACCCTCCTGAATACGTGCGCCGCCCGAGTCGTTAAGACCGATGACAGGTGCGCCCATCTTCATGGCGAGGTCCATGACCTTGCAGATCTTCAGGGCCATTGTCTCCGAAAGGGAGCCGCCGAACTCAGTGAAGTCCTGGGCGAATACATAGACCAGACGGCCTTCGATCGTACCGTAACCGGTAACTACGCCGTCGCCGAGATAGGTCTTCTTCTCCTGGCCGAAATTGTAGCAACGGTGGGTGACAAACATGTCGAGTTCCTCAAACGAACCTTCGTCGAGGAGTTGGGCGATACGTTCGCGGGCAGTGTATTTTCCGCGTTCGTGCTGTTTAGCGATGGCCTTTTCACCACCTCCTATGCGGGCTTGTTCGCGCTTGGCGATCAATTCCTGTATTTTTTCAAGCTGGGTGCTCATTTTTCTTGTTTAGAAATTTTATTGAGTTCTGCTAAACGGGTTTTCACTTCTTGCGGGGATCCTCGCAAAGTTCCACCAGGGTACCGACAGTCGACTTCGGGTGGAGGAAAGCGATGTTGAGACCCTCGGCACCCTTGCGGGGAGCCTTGTCAATCAGGCGGCAACCTTTCTCCTCGGCTTCAGCCAGAGCGTTGGCCACGCCGTCCTCGACAGCGAAAGCGACGTGCTGGATTCCGCCACGTCCGCCATTGTTGGCGATGAACTTGGAGATTGCGCTCTCGGGGGCGGTACCTTCGAGGAGCTCGATTTTAGTCTGGCCGACCTGGAAGAAAGCGGTTTTCACTTTCTGGTCTTCAACTTCTTCGATGGCAAAACATTTAAGGCCGAGAATGTTCTCGTAGAAGGGGATTGCTTCCTCCAGGGAGGGGACAGCAATGCCGATGTGTTCGATATGGCTGATGTCCATAAATATGAATAATTTAGATGGTTGCAGTTATTTTGTATAGGAAATGACGGCATCCCGGCCTGTGGCGGGACACACTACCATTCAAGGCACAAATTTAGCAAATTATAAACAATAATCTCAACTTTTCCTGAAAAAATATTTGCTTGCTACCGCGTTGATACGTGCATATTGAGTAACTTTGCATCAAATCGGCATGGAAAAAACTCCCGGCCGTTTGTTATAATCAGAAAACAAGGACGGTAATGTACATAGCATCAAAGAAACGTAAAGAGAATATCGCGGAATACATATTATATATGTGGCAGATTGAGGACATAATCAGAGCCAACGGTTGTGACCTCGACCGCATCAGGGAGAACATCATCGACCGCTCCGGCCTGGATGCGGCCCAGCGTGAGGAAATGACCCAGTGGTATGAGTCGCTGATAGACATGATGCGCCGCGAAGGGGTCACCGAGTCGGGACATCTGCAAATCAACCACAATATGCTTAACCAACTCGTGCAGCTCCATCAGGCATTGCTGGCCGACCCCGCGTTTCCCGAATATACCGCCGAGTTTTACCGCACTTTGCCTTATATAGTCGAGCTTCGTTCAAAGGCCGGCGACAGTAAGGTGGGGGAGATTGAGACCTGTTTCACCGCCCTTTACGGAATGCTGCTGATGCGTCTGCAGAAAAAGGAGGTGGGGCCCGACACCAAGGAGGCAATCGCCCAGATAACCCGTTTCATCTCACTGCTTGCCAAGGTTTTCCACCTCGATGAGGAGGACCGTCTCTTCAAGCATGATGACAATTCGGGGAAAAATTCGTAACTTTGCAGCCAGAAAACTATAAATCGGAACTATGAAGATTCTCGTTACCGGCGCCAACGGGCAGTTGGGCAATGAGTTGCGCAATGTCCTGGAAGCTGATATGCCCGGGTCCACAATCTATACCGACCGCGATGAGCTTGACCTTACCGACGCAAAGGCCGTGGAAGCGTTCGTGCTTGACAATGAGATAACCCACATTGTCAACTGCGCTGCGTATACCGCTGTCGACAAAGCCGAGGAGGAGAAGCGCGAATGCGCGGCCATCAATATCGACGCTGTGAAAAACCTGGCGATGGCCGCTGATGCCAATGGTGCAAAAATCATACATGTCTCGACCGACTATGTGTTTGACGGCACCAACCACCGTCCCTACCGTGAGAGCGACAAAGTGAACCCCATATCCCAGTACGGAACCACCAAGCGGAAAGGGGAGACCTCACTGCTGGCTCTCGCTCCGGAGAGCATCATCATCCGCACGGCATGGCTTTATTCCTCATACGGCAGGAACTTCGTCAAGACGATGTTGCGTCTGGCTGACAGCCAGCCTGAAATCAGGGTTGTCTCTGACCAGCTCGGCACCCCCACTTATGCCCGCGACCTTGCCCGCGCGATACTGAAAATCCTGAAGTCACACCAGTGGGTAGGCGGTATCTACCACTTCACAAACGAGGGAGCTGCCTCTTGGTATGACTTCGCCCATGCCATACTCCGTATCGCCGGAAAGAAGGTGAAGCTCACCCCTATTCCCACGGAGGATTACCCCACCCCGGCATCACGTCCGGCCTATTCCATCCTCGACCGCTCCCGCATCAAGGCGACCTACGGAGTGGAGATTCCCCATTGGGAGGAGAGTCTGGAAGACTGCATGAAACTTATTAACAGCAACCGTTAAGCTTACTGATGGGCCTTCAAGAAGAAATCTCACGCCATAGGACATTCGCCATCATATCACACCCCGACGCCGGTAAGACAACCCTGACCGAGAAGCTGCTGCTTTTCGGTGGTGCGATTCATGTCGCCGGAGCCGTGAAGTCCAACAAAATCAAGAAGACAGCCACCTCCGACTGGATGGAAATCGAGAAGCAGAGGGGCATATCGGTCGCCACCTCTGTGATGGGGTTCAATTACGGCGATTACAAGATAAACATCCTCGACACCCCGGGCCACCAGGATTTCGCCGAGGACACTTACCGCACACTGACGGCTGTCGACTCGGTGATTATCGTGGTCGATGTGGCCAAGGGCGTGGAGCAGCAGACCCGCAAACTGATGGAGGTCTGCCGTATGCGCAATACTCCGGTCATCATCTTCGTCAACAAGCTCGACCGCGAAGGCCGCGACCCGTTCGACATCCTCGACGAGCTGGAGAATGAGCTTAAGATTGCCGTGCGTCCCCTTTCCTGGCCAATCAACATCGGCGCGAAATTCAAAGGGGTCTACAATATCTATGAGCATGGTCTCGACCTGTTCAAGC
>URLF01000138.1 GCA_900548705.1 uncultured Porphyromonadaceae bacterium
GGCCAACGTCATCCGCGCCCTCGCCGAAAGCGACTCCAATCCTGTGGTCTCCATCCATGACCACGGCGCAGGAGGCCATCTCAACGCCCTCTCCGAGCTTGTGGAGGCCACCGGCGGACGCATCGACATCGACGCGCTCCCTGTCGGCGACCCCACCCTCTCGGCCAAGGAAATCGTCGGCAACGAGAGCCAGGAACGTATGGGTCTGGTAATCAAGGCCCAGGACATCCCCTATGTGGAGCGTGTCGCCCAGCGTGAGCGCGCCCCGATGTATGTTGTCGGCGAGACCACCGGCGACGACCGCTTCGTCTTCTCCGACAGCAAGGGTGTGAAGCCCATCGACCTGGAGATGGCCGATATGTTCGGCAACTCCCCCAAGACCGTGATGACCGACACCACTGTCGAGCTGACCTACCGTGAACCGGAATATGACGCCGCCAACCTCCTCCAGTATGTTGAGGATGTGCTGTCGCTTGAAGCGGTGGCCTGCAAGGACTGGCTGACCAACAAGGTCGACCGCTCCGTGACCGGCAAAGTCGCCCGTCAGCAGTGTCAGGGCGAGCTGCAGCTCCCCTTGAGCGACTGTGGAGTAGTCGCTCTCGACTATACCGGCAAATCTGGTATCGCAACCTCCATCGGCCATGCGCCCCAGGTCGCCCTCGCCGATTCCGCGAAAGGCTCTGTGATGGCTGTCGCCGAGGCCCTTACCAACATTGTCGGTGCACAGCTCGACAAGGGACTCAAGAGCGTGTCCCTGTCGGCCAACTGGATGTGGCCCTGCAAGAACGCCGGGGAGGACGCTGCCCTTTACAAGGCTGTCGAGGCTTGCTCCGACTTCGCCTGCGCCCTGGGAATCAACATCCCCACCGGTAAGGACTCCCTGTCGATGACCCAGAAATATGGTGAAGACAAGGTGTTCGCCCCCGGCACGGTAATCATCTCCGCCGCCGGACAGACAGGCGACGTGCGCCGCACCGTAAGCCCCGTCCTGAAAAACAAGAAGAACACCCTCCTCTATTATATCGACTTCTCCTCCGATGCCCTCCGTCTGGGAGGGTCGGCTTTCGCCCAGGCCCTCAACCGTATCGGCTCCGACGCGCCGACAGTCAAAGACCCCGCGAAATTCGCCGCCGCCTTTGAGGCCGTGCAGAAACTGGTGAAAGGGCGCAAGCTCCTGGCCATGCACGATGTCTCCGCCGGAGGTCTCGTGACAGCCATGCTTGAGATGCTGTTCGCCAACACCACCGGAGGTCTTGAGTTCACCACCGCCGGGTTCCTGCTCAATGGCGAGACCGACCTTGTCAAGATTCTCTTCGCCGAGAACCCCGCCGTGCTGGTGCAGTTCGAGGAGTCCAAGAAAGAATCCGTCGAGAAGATACTCTCCGAGGCCGGAGTGAAGCATTTCCTTGTCGGCAAACCCTCCGACGAACGTGTGCTGCTCATCGAGCATTACGGCGAGGAACGCCTGCTGGGCATCGACCACCTGCGCGACCGCTGGTTCGAACCGTCATACCTGCTCGACCGCATCCAGAGCGGCAAGGAATGCGCCGCCCTCCGCTTCGAGAACTACAAGAAGCAGCCGCTGCGTTACGCAATTCCCGCCTCGTTTGACGGCTCCCTCGCTTCGCGTGGGCTCTCCTACCGTCGCAACGGAAAGACAGGCGTACGCGCCGCTATAATCCGCGAGAAAGGTGTAAACGGAGACCGCGAGATGGCCTACTCCCTCTACCTGGCCGGATTTGACGTGAAGGATGTTCATATGACCGACCTCATGAGCGGCCGCGAGACCCTCGAGGATGTCAACATGATTGTGTTCTGCGGCGGATTCTCCAACTCAGACGTGCTTGGCTCAGCCAAGGGATGGGCATCCGGATTCCGCTGGAACGACACCGCCAAACAGACCCTTCAGCGCTTCTACGACCGCGAGGACACCCTCTCGCTCGGCATCTGCAACGGTTGCCAGCTGATGGTTGAGCTCGGCCTGATTCCCTCCGCCGGGAAAAACCGTCCGACGATGGAACACAACATCAGCCACAAGTTCGAGTCACAGTTCCTCGGCCTGACCATCCCCCGCAACAACACCGTGATGCTCGGCTCCCTGTCAGGGATGAAACTCGGAATCTGGGTGGCCCACGGCGAGGGACGCTTCAACCTCCCCGGCTCACTGAAGGATTACAACATCGTCGCCAAATACAACTACGCCGCATACCCCGCCAATCCCAACGGCAGCCGTGGCGCGGTAGCAGCCATCGCCTCTCCCGACGGCCGACACCTGGCAATGATGCCCCACCTCGAAAGAGCCATCTTCCCCTGGCAGTGTGGTTTCTATCCCCACAACCGCCGCAACAACGAAGTCACCCCCTGGATTGACGCCTTCGTCAACGCCCGCAAGTGGATTGAGGAGAAAACCCGCTAATTCCAGCCCTGAAGGGGGGGCCTGTCGCCCCGCGACACCCCTCCCGACATAAACAACGCTTCGCGATATACCCCGGCTTTACCGCCCTCATATCGCGAAGCGTTTTCTTTATCCTCCCCCCTCCCACTCCTCCCAAATCTACCCAAATCTACCCAAATCTTCCCAATCCTCCCAATCCTCCCAATCCTCCCAATCCTCCCAATCCTCCCAATCCTCCCATCCTCCCTCCCCCAATAAAAAAAGCAGCCGCCTCAAAAGAGACAGCTGCCAATCAATATATTTCTCAAAAACCTGTTTTACTGACCCAGATAAGTCTTCAACAAGCGCGATTTCTGTCCTTTGAGACGACGTATAGCCTTCTCCTTGATCTGTCGCACACGCTCGCGGGTAAGGTCGAATTTCGCGCCAATCTCCTCAAGGGTCATCTCCTGGCAACCGATACCGAAGAACATCTTCAGAATCTCACGCTCACGCTCATGGAGCTGGCGAAGCGCACGGTCAACCTCCTTGGAAAGAGACTCCTGGTTAAGAGTGGCGTCAGCCATAGGACTGTCGTCATTGGTCAGCACATCGAGCAGCGAATTGTCCTCACCCTCGACGAAAGGCGCGTCGACAGAGATATGGCGGCCTGACACCTTCAAAGTATCGGCGACCTTGTCAACCGGCACATCAAGAGTCTCGGCAAGCTCCTCGGGAGAGGGACGGCGCTCATTCTCCTGCTCGAACTTCGAGAGAGCCTTGGAAATCTTGTTGAGCGAACCGACCTGGTTGAGCGGCAGACGCACGATACGGCTCTGCTCGGCCAACGCCTGGAGAATCGACTGGCGAATCCACCACACGGCATAAGAGATAAACTTGAAACCACGGGTCTCGTCGAATTTCTGGGCAGCCTTGATCAATCCGAGATTACCTTCATTTATAAGGTCAGGAAGGCTCAGACCCTGATTCTGATACTGCTTAGCCACCGACACCACAAACCTGAGGTTGGCACGGGTAAGTTTCTCAAGCGCGGCCTGGTCTCCCTCGCGGATACGCTGGGCCAGTTCCACCTCCTGCTCTACTGTGATGAGGTCTTCACGCCCAATCTCCTGGAGATACTTGTCAAGTGACGCGCTCTCACGATTGGTGATTGATTTGGATATCTTTAACTGTCTCATGCTCTGTTTTGTAGTCTGAACGCCCCACATCGGCGGGGTTCAATACGCGAAAAGCCTGACCCTGCCAGCAGGGCCATACTTCTCAATCTGCAAATTTAACGCTTTATTCCCATAAATAATTGCGCCCCGGATGTTAAATTATATTAAACCTGACATCCAGGCGTGGGACAGAATCCCACACAATGGAAAAAGCTGACAACAGCATCGACTAAGACAACTGGCTATCAGCTTTTTACACAAGAGCCGCGAGTGGGACTCGAACCCACGACCTTTTCGTTACGAATGAAATGCTCTACCAACTGAGCTATTGTGGCAATTGCG
>URLF01000139.1 GCA_900548705.1 uncultured Porphyromonadaceae bacterium
TGCGAGACTTAATTTTATCTGCGAGAAATCTGCGTATCTGCGGAATCTGCGTGAAACCTTTTCGTCAGACAGGTTGATGCGGACGCGCCGCGGCGCGTCCCTACAAAGAACAGAAACGGAAAACAAAGAAAAGAACAGAAACGGAAAACAAAGAAAAGAACGTAAACAGAAAACGAAGAAAAGAACGTAAACAAAAAAGCAGGGAAGAGGCGCAAACCTCTCCCCTGCCGGAAAACTCTTTTTATTTCTTTTTCGGTGGAAAAAGAATCTTATCCCACGACTATATTAATAATCTTGTTGGGAACAACGATAATCTTGCGGATGGTCTTACCCTCAATCCATTTGGCGGCATCGGGAGACTCAAGTGCCAGTTTTTCAATCTCCTCCTTGGTGGTCTCGGGAGCCACGGAGAGGGTGAAGCGGGTCTTGCCATTAAACGACACCGGGAGATTGATAGCGTCAGCCTTGAGGTAATCCTCATTCCAGGAGGGCCACTGCGCGTCACACACTGTGGTAGCAGCGTCCATTGAATCCTCCTTGCCGTCGGCAGCCAGGGCGTGCCAAAGTTCCTCGGCGACATGGGGCGCGAACGGAGCCAGCAACACAACCAGTGGGGTCAGCACCTCACGGCTATGGCAATCGAGCTTGGACAGCTCATTGACACAAATCATAAAGGCCGCGACAGAGGTGTTGTAAGAGAAGGTCTCTATATCCCCTGTGACCTTCTTGATAAGCGTGTGGATAGACTTCAGAGCCTCGCGCGAAGGTTTCTCATCATTGACAAGCCATTTCTCACCCTTGTAGAAGAGATTCCAGAGCTTCTTGATGAAACGGTTCACACCGTCGATACCATTGGTGTCCCAGGGCTTGCTCTGCTCCACCGGGCCAAGGAACATCTCATAAAGGCGCAAAGTGTCAGCACCGTAACGTTCCACGATGTCATCGGGATTCACCACATTGAACATCGACTTTGACATCTTCTCGACAGCCCAGCCGCAGACATATTCCCCGTTTTCGAGAACAAACTCAGCATCGGCATACTCCGGACGCCAGCGGCGGAAAGCCTCCGTGTCAAGACGGTCGTTGGAGACGATGTTGACATCCACATGTATCGGAGTGGTATCATATTCCTTGCGCAGACCGGCGGAAACGAATGTGTTGGTGTCCTTGATTCGATACACGAAGTTGCTTCGGCCCTGAATCATACCCTGGTTGACCAGCTTGCGGTAAGGCTCATCCTTGCATACCTTCCCGAGGTCATAGAGGAACTTGTTCCAGAAACGGGAATAGATGAGGTGACCGGTGGCATGCTCCGTACCTCCGACATAGAGGTCTACCTGCTCCCAGTAACCGTTGGCCTCCTTAGAAACCAGCTCGTTATGGTTGCGCGGATCCATATAGCGGAGATAATAGGCCGACGAACCTGCGAAACCGGGCATTGTGTTGAGTTCCAAGGGGTATCCCTCCTCGGTCTGCCAGTTTTCAGCACGTCCCAGAGGGGGTTCTCCCGACTCGGTGGGGAGATATTTGTCTATTTCAGGGAGCTGCAGGGGAAGCTTGTCGAGAGGAAGCATTGTAGGAACCCCATCCTTGTAGTAAACCGGGAACGGCTCACCCCAGTAACGCTGACGCGAGAAGATAGCGTCGCGCAGGCGGTAGTTGACCTTGACGCGGCCAAGTCCCTCCTTCTCAATGAATTCCTTTGTCTTGGCGATTGCATCCTTCACCTCCAGCCCGTTGAGGTCGAGCTTGTCGGAAGCGGAGTTGATCATCTTCCCCTCCTTCGCGTCGAAGCTCTCCTCGGAGACATCCGCACCCTCGATAAGGGGGATGACGGGGAGGTCGAACTTGCGGGCGAAGGCGTAGTCACGGCTGGCATGGGCCGGAACAGCCATAATGGCACCTGTACCATAACCGGCCAGCACATAGTCGCTGACCCAAATAGGTATCTGCTTACCTGTAAGGGGATTTATGGCATAAGCACCGGTAAACACACCGCTCACCTTCTTGTCAGCGATACGTTCGCGCTCGGTCTTGTGCTTGATTTCATTACGGTAGTCCTCCACGGCCTGGCGCTGTTCGGGAGTGGTCACCATATCGACATACTTGCTCTCGGGAGCAAGCACCATGAATGTCACACCGAACACAGTGTCGGCGCGGGTGGTGAAGATGGTCATCTCGACATCGGAGTCAGCCACCTTGAATTGCATCTCAGCACCTTCCGAGCGGCCGATCCAGTTGCGCTGTGTCTCCTTGATGGAATCGCTCCATTCGAGGGTGTCGAGACCGTCGAGCAGACGCGGAGCATACGCGCTCACACGCAGACACCACTGATACATCAGCTTCTGCTCCACAGGATAACCCCCACGGATGGAAACACCCTCGCTGACCTCGTCGTTGGCAAGCACGGTGCCGAGTTTCGGACACCAGTTCACCATAGTGTTGCCGAGATAGGCGATGCGGTAGTTCATCAGCGCGTCGCTGCGCTCCTTGTCGTTCATGGCCTTCCACTCCTCGGCGGTGAACTTCAAAGGCTTTGACTCGGCGGCTGTGTGGCCTTCCGAACCGTTTTCGGCGAAATAAGCCTCCAGTTCGGAGATGGGTCTGGCCTTCTGCTCCTTGACATCGAAATAGTGGTTGAACATCTCGATGAAGGCCCACTGAGTCCAGTGGTAATACTCCGGATCACAGGTGCGGATTTCGCGGTCCCAGTCGTAGCAGAAACCGATACGGTCGAGCTGCTTGCGGTAACGGGCGATATTCTCGGTGGTTGTCTTCTCGGGATGCTGTCCGGTCTGGATGGCGTATTGCTCGGCGGGAAGGCCGTAAGCGTCATATCCCATCGGATGCAACACATTGAATCCTTTCAGACGTTTGTAACGGGCAAAAATGTCGCTGGCGATGTAACCGAGCGGATGTCCCACATGCAGACCCGCTCCCGAAGGATAGGGAAACATGTCAAGCACATAAAATTTCGGTTTGTCGTGGTTGATTTCAGTATGGTAGACCTTGTTGTCCTTCCAGTACTGTTGCCAGCGGGATTCTATTTTTTTATGATTGTAGTCCATATGGGATAGTGGTTTCTTGATTATTTCGACAATTCAAGCATCCTGTCGATGGGACGGATGGCCTTGCGGGCGATTTCAGGATCGACCTCGATGGCGGGCGAGAGGTCGCGCAGACAGTCACGCAGCTTCTCAAGGGTGTTGAGCTTCATGTAGCTGCAGTTGTTGCAGGCGCATCCGGCCTCCTCGGGAGGCGCGGGGATGAAGCTCTTGCCGGGGCAGAGCTGGCGCATCTTGTGGAGGATGCCGCTCTCAGTGGCGACAATGAATTCGGTAGCGTCGCTGTTGCGGGCATAGTCGAGAAGCGCGGCGGTGGAACCCACATGGTCGGCCAACAGCGTGACAGCCTTCTTGCATTCGGGATGAACCAGCAGTTTCGCTCCGGGATGTTGTTTCTTGAGATCTATTATAGCCTGGAGGGAGAATTGCTCATGGACGTGGCAGGCGCCATCCCAGAGCAGCATATCGCGCCCGGTCTCGCTGTTGATATAGTTGCCGAGGTTGCGGTCAGGGCCGAAGATGATTTTCTCATCCTCGGGAAGCGCGTCGACAATCTTGCGGGCATTGGAGGAGGTGACAACCACATCGGTCAAAGCCTTCACGGCTGCCGAAGTGTTGACATAGCTGACGACGGTATGTCCGGGATGAGCCTTGACGAACTCCTCGAAGTCATCGGCAGGGCAGGAGTCG
>URLF01000140.1 GCA_900548705.1 uncultured Porphyromonadaceae bacterium
CACCCCCTCTCGGCTTATCCGGATGGCATCTGTGTAATCCGTGTAATCTGTGAGACCTCTACTTCAAATCCGTTTTATCCCCTTCTATCTGCGGGGAATCTGCGAAATCCGCGGAATCTGCGTGAGGCCCCTGACGAGCGTAGCGAGCAGGTAAATGTCACTTGATGACGACTTTCTTCACGGAGGTGCCCTTCACGGCGACATAGATGCCGGGGAGGGAGGGGCGTGAGGAGAGAGCCACACCTCCGATGGTGTAGTATCTCTCGGCCTCATCCGTCATTGACTGGTCGGCGTTGATTCCGTCGATTGAGCTGATGGTGCGGCCACCGAACTCGATGGAGGCATCCTTGCTGGCGCGCAAGGTCATCAACGAGAGTCCGGCGGGGATAGCGGCGGTCTCTTCACCCTCCTTTGCCATCACACGGCGGGGAGCTTGAGACCGGCAGTGGAGCTGACAGTGGTATCAAAGCTGTCGACAGTGGTAAGCGCGTTGATAAAGAGGGGAAGATGGCCCTCGGATGCCACATATTTCGACCAGTTGTTGCTGTCGCCGTACTCCATGTCATCGCTGACGGGAATCCAGGGGGTGTCGGAGTATTTGCCCAGGTGATTGGCAAACGGCTCCCGGGAAGCCATCCAGTGGCCGGAGTAGACGAGGATGTTGTCGGTCAGAGCATCCACACCGTCAGTGTTGACCTCCTCAACCGAATAATCGGGATAGTAGACATACAGGGGTCTCTTCCTCCAACTGATAAGGCACCGTGGCCGCACCGCCGACTGTTATGGTGAATGACTCCTCATCCTGCCTGGAAGCGAAATAGAGGTGCATACTGCCATCCACAGACGCAGTCTGTGGGGAGGGAAGCACAGGCATCGGGGCGGTCAGCTCCTTGTGTTTTTTGCGGGAACAGAATGAACGCCTGGTGTCGGTGTAATACGCCCTTACAGACACGTCGGCAAGCTCTCCGGGAGCCATATATGGAATATCCATCACACCCGATTCGAAGTCGCCATCCTCCGGGATGTCAAGAGTGGCAACAGCCACATCCCCGACATACGCGGTGTAAGCGACCGTGAAATCACGCTCTTTCAGGAAATCGGCGGAGCGACCGGTGACCTCGGCATTGGCTGACAGCACGTTCACTCGGTCGAAGCCCACCTTGCCATTGGCGGCCTCACCTTTGTGAGGATCGGTGTTGTCGAGGCTCAACGCGTAATCATATCCGACTTCAGCCACACTGAACCCCTTGTTGGCGATTTCGGAGGTCGGATTGGGGTCAAAATCCAGCAATGTCAGCGAATGGTCCTCATTATGGAGGTCTATGACGAGCCAATAGTCACCCTCAGTCACCCCGTTCTCTCCGTCGCCAAGTCGCCACGGATACTGGGTGGAGCTGTTGAAATCAACCGACTCGTTGAGCCACAGACGCACCTGGCGGCTCTGACCGTTGCCGGGAGCATAGATATATTTGTCATACCAGTCGGCATCCCCTGGGTCGTTCTGGAATCCGATGATTCCGAGGTTGAATGTGGCCCATCCGCGCTGTTTCTCATAAGTCTTGTCCTCAGTGGAGAAGCCGTGGCGCAAGGCTGCACCCCGGGCATCGAAACGAGACAGCTTGAATGTCGCTATATCCCCCTCAGAGATTGTGAACTTATGTATGTAAACATCGTCATCCGACTCAATCAGGACACTGTTGGCGGGGTCATCGACAGCCATACCCATCACCAACTCGTTACCGGTTAGGAACAATGCCTCAGGTGACTCTTCCCAGCCGGCATTATACTCCTGAGGAGTGAGGTATGACTGATGTACGCAGTCGATACCTATGTCATAGATGAATGTTGCCCATGTCGACGGGTCGTTGTATGCCCCGCGTGAAGCGGGGAACGCGAGATCCTGATAGGTATGCTCTCCCTGGGCATTGATTCTCGAATAATAGAAAATAACATCATTGCAGGCGGTGATGTCATCGATGTCTATGCGGTAAAAACCGTCGCGGATTTTGGTCATCACCTCGGCCTGGTATGCCTCGCTGCCATATTCGGGAAGAAGGCTCTCATAATCCGTGGCCGAATCCTCACGGCGGTAGGCATGGGCGCAAGGTTCATCCCAAAGCCCTGTCTGCATCATCTGGTTGGCGCCCAGGTTGACATACAGAGATACGGGACGCGGGGTGTCATGAGGAATGGCATCCATAAGAACGGGAGCGGTCTCCACCGGGGCACTCTTCTTGTTGCCGGCATAGGCATACATAGCGCCATCCATCTCCTTGTAGTCGGCTGTCGAGAAGTTGTTGCCTTTGAGATGGAACATCACACCCTCCACGACTCCGTCATACAGATAAGTGTACTGATACACCCTCGCCCAGACATCATTGACCAAGGCGTATTTGCCGGTGTCGGTCATCGTGGGGTCGGAGAGGAAGGGGGTAAAATCTCCTGCGCTCCCCCAGATATGAATCTGGGTGTTGTCAGGTCCCCAGTTGCCGGTGTCGGCGAAATAAACCACGGTCTGGGGGAGTTCGGCCTTGTCGATAATCACCGGATCGGTGACAAGAGCGGTCGAGGGGTCTCCACCTTTAGCCACGAAAAGATATGTGCCCCCTCGACAAAACCATAATCCGCTGTCTGGATTCCGGCGGTTGAGTGGAAAATCACTCCGGAAGGCTCCATATCCCAGTCGAATTCATAGGAATACAAGGGGATGTAACGCCCATCGAGGCTCAAATATTTGTCAGTGGCTGTCATAGACTCATTGGCGTCCCAAGCTTTATAAGGTTTATCCACCCCTTGTTCAGACCTGCTCCATACATGAACCAGGGTATTCTCCGCCTGCCATCCTTGCTGGTCGGCGTAATAGACCGTGTGTGGTTGCCGAAAGGGTCAACCCGGTCTGGGGAAGCAATGTCGAGGCTCCCAAAGCCATAAGTCCTGCAATCTTCTTTCTTAATAGCATATAAATATCGGTTAAAGATTATTTCTTATGATTGTGAATAACATTCAAAACAGATCACCGGAAATATTCCCGGCGATCTGTCCGACCTATCTTACTAATCTTACTTTTCTCTCAACTTCTTCTTTCATAAATTCAGTACTGGTTTTACAACTCAACGGATCACAGTCTTTGTCACTTTGTCACCCTCGCGGAGAGCATCCTCACGCGGATGGTCGGCAGCGACCGACTCGACACCCGACACCACCGTGTTCTCTATCTTGACCTCGACCGGTGTGGAGCTTGTCACCCTTGACATGGCGTAGCCCGACAGGTCGGCGGGAAGAGTCTCCCCCGGAGAAGCGGAGATGACAGCGGCTGCCGCCGTCTTCACCAATAAGGCAGCCTACAGGGCCGACAGCAACCGGCCAATGCTTTTTCTTAGTTTTTCAAACATTGAATATGGTATTAAGAGGTTGTCGTCGTTGAAAAGCAGATGAGATGTTCGACAAAGTTACGTTTTCTTTTAACTTTTTTACAAGATCCCAATTACCCCCCCCATTTTTAAAATAATTTAACACTTATTTCTCGTGTTCTGCGAGAAAATGCCACTTTCACCTCGTCGTAACGGGTCTCACGCAGATTACGCGGATTACGCAGATTGCCATCCGGGCGGTATTCCCTTGGATTAGGGGTCGCTACGCTCCCAAGGCTCTCACAGATTACACAGATTTCACAGATTAAATTCACTGTGTTCACTTAATTCA
>URLF01000141.1 GCA_900548705.1 uncultured Porphyromonadaceae bacterium
AATATTAATTTTGCCCATGCGGCTTAGTATAAAATAATTTTTACGACTTACTTATGAGATTCTTCAAATTCCTCCCCCTCCTGTTCCTGTCGGCTTTCATCCTCACCTCTTGTGGAGATGACGGTCCCCAGGAAAACTCCCAGACACTGATTATCCAGTCTTCGCTCAACTATGTCTCGGTCATAGACCGCACAGACAACACCCAGTCGGTTCTTCCCGGTGCGGATTACGGCATCGTGGTCAATCTCGACCGTTCGACCCTCCAGTTGAGCATAAACAACTTCCAGTTCGCCGCAAGCGAACGAGCCATCTCGTTCACTCTTCCCGAAATCCGGATGGACTACACCCAGACCGGTTGGGAAATCAACTCAAACGACCCTATCAGCGTCGATACCGGCAACGGAAGCGCGGTCATCTCCAACCTGCGCCTCAAATTCGTGCTTCGCAGCGACGGTTCGCAGAATCTTGTCACAATCAACTTTGTGCTTGACAACCGTTATGAGGTGACAACTATCTTCACCCACAACCAGTTTATCGGCGAGACCAAGTCGACCGATATCACCGACCCCGAGAACAATCCTTTCTCCACCAACCAGTCACGCTATCTGGTCATTCTTGATGGAAAGACAAAGAAAGCGGAAGTGCAGATTGCCTATCCGAAGTTCCTCGAAGGCATGCCTTCAAATCTGGGTGTCATGAGATTCAAGGATATACCCGTGACCTTCACAAAGGATGGATTCACTTTCGCCACCGGAAGCCTGATTCCGGAAATATCCAACGTTCCCTATCCCGCCTTCGCCATCACCAACCTCAGCGGCACTGTCGTGGCAGGCAAGACCTTGTCGCTCACTTTCGAGTGTGAGAAATACAACCGAAAGGTAACCGTAGCCGGGACTGCCTATTGACATCCCCCGGTCAGCATAACTCTTTTTTCGTCACCGTCGCGGTTCTTTCCTGCAGGAAGGGACCGTGACGCGACGGTTTTGAAGACGACATCTCTTTTCCACAAACTCCTCCAAAAATCCCCACAATGAACGACTATTTCATCAAACGGAAAATATGCATAGTGACATCGACCAGGGCCGACTGGGGCCTGCTCAGCGGTGTCGCTCGCGGACTGCAGGCTTTTGACACGGTCAAACTGCAGATTATCGCCACAAACATGCACCTTGATCCCCGCTACGGGATGACCGTTGATGAAATCATCGAAGACGGGTTCGCCGTGGATGAATGCGTGGAGATGAACGCCAAGAGCGATTCACCCGTGGAGACCGCCGCCGCCACCGGGAAATGCCTTGTGGGGATGGCCCGCGCCATCGAACGCCTCAAACCCGATATTCTGGTCATCCTCGGTGACAGGTATGAGATGCTCGCTGTAGCCACTGCGGCCACTATCATGCGTGTCCCGATCGCCCATATCGCCGGAGGTGAAATCTCAGAAGGGGCTTTTGACGACAATATCCGCCATGCCCTGACGAAACTATCCACCCTGCATTTCACCGCAACCGACGCTTACCGCAACCGGGTGATTTCGATGGGTGAAAATCCTGAATATGTGTTCAACACCGGCGCGCTGGGTGTATACAACATCATCCATGAGCCTGTCATCCCCAAACCGGAGCTTGAGAGGTTCATCGGCATCGACATAAACTCCTCGACCCTCCTGGTGACCTTCCATCCGGCCACTATGGATCCGGTCCCGGTCAAAGAACGTTTCGAGGCCCTGCTCCATGCCCTTGACGGATTTATCAGCTCCCATATCATCTTCACCTATCCCAACAACGACCCGGAAGGAGAGGTGATAATCTCGATGATAAAGGAATACGCCGCCCGTTATCCGGGACGTGTGGCCGTTGTGCCGTCGCTCGGACGGCGCCGTTACCTCTCGGCCCTCCACTTCGTCAGCGCTGTGGTGGGCAACTCGTCGAGCGGCATCGTAGAGGTGCCCACAATGAAAATCCCTACAGTCGATATCGGCATACGCCAGCAAGGACGTATTGCCGCCTCGTCGGTGATTCATTGCGACGGAGAGACCGACCAGATACATCAGGCCATTTCTTTCGCCCTCTCCCCCGCCGGGAAACGTCTCGCCCTGGAGACCGACAACCCTTACGCCAAGCGCGACACTGTCACGCGCATCGTTGACATCCTGGCCAATATACGCCTTAAAGAGCTCTCCTCCAAACGTTTCGTTGACCCCTACCCGATACTGAATGTCCCGACATTCACCCAGCCGGAATGACATAACTTCTATGGCAGCAGACAAACCCATATCCCGACTCCCCCTTTTCATCATCCCGGCCCGTGGCGGCAGCAAGGGGGTGCCGATGAAGAATATCGCCGACCTTGGCGGACGTCCGCTTATCGCCTATTCGATTGACGCGGCGCTGGATTGTCTCGCGGAGACCTCCCTCTCTGCGGCAGACGATTCCGAAAAACGGATTATCGTCTCGACCGATTCCCCCCAAATCGCTGCAAAGGCCGGAGAGGAGGGAGTGGAGGTGCCGTTTCTACGTCCGGCCGAACTCTCGACCGATACTGCCGGATCGCGTGAGGTGATACTCCACGCTATGGACTACGCCGACAGCGAGGGGATACCCTATGATTGCGTGGTGCTCTTGCAACCCACCTCCCCGTTCCGCACCGGCCGGCATATCACCGAGGCCCTCGCCCTGTTCAATCCCGAAACCACCGACATGGTGGTATCGGTATGCAAAGCCTCGGCAAATCCATATTACAATTGTTTCGAGACCGACCCGGCCAGCGGCTATCTCCATATCTCGAAAGGTGACGGACTTCTTACCCGCAGGCAGGATGCCCCAGAGGCATGGGAATACAACGGGGCGGTATATGTCATAAACCCCGAATCAATACGCGAGATGCCCCTCGGAGCATTTCCCCGCAGGATTCCATACGAGATGTCACGCGAGGACTCACTCGACATCGACACCCCCCTCGACCTGACCATAGCAAGGGCAGTTATGGACGCGCGCCTGAAAGAGGCCACATCATAGGGAAACTGATTCTTACCGACAGAAATCATGGACAACCACATAATCGACATACACGCCACAATCCTCCAGGCCCTCGAACAGCTAAACGCGCTGACCGACGGGGTGATGACCCTAATAGTCACCGACCGGGAGGGACATGTCTCAGGCACAGTCACCGACGGCGACATCCGCCGCGCCCTGCTCGGGGGAGCGACATTGCAGACCCCTGTGGAGGAGGCCGCCCACAAGGATTTCTCATCAGTCGGGCCCGACACTCCGGTAGACCGTATCAAGCAGGCGAGACTCAAAGGGATACGCCTTCTCCCGGTAATCGACAGCGCGGGGAAACTGGTTGACACCCTCGACCTGACAAAGGTGGAGACCATCCTCCCCCTGAGCGCTATTCTGATGGCGGGAGGGAAAGGTGAGCGGTTACGTCCGCTGACACTCACCCCCCCCAAGCCGCTGCTCGAAATCGACGGTATGCCGATTATAGACTATAATGTCCGCAATCTCTCCCGCGCAGGAATCACCGACGTGACGGTCACCACCCGCTATCTCGCCTCGCAGATTATCGACCACTTCTCAAAACCGGTATTCGGCATCGACGTGAAATGTGTGGTCGAGGAAAATCCGCTCGGCACCATCGGGGCGGCCTCGCTCATAAGCCGCAACGACGAGGGTGACACACTGGTGATGAATTC
>URLF01000142.1 GCA_900548705.1 uncultured Porphyromonadaceae bacterium
CAGCCATACCCATCAGTGTGTTGATAAGCGACACGGAGTCAGCTCCGGCTCCTTCGACAGCTTTCGCGATGTCGGCGATGGAGGTGACATTGGGGGAGAGCTTCACAATCAGTGTGCGAGGCCACGCCTTGCGGATAGCTGATGTGACAGCCGCAGCACCGTCGGTGGTGGTGCCGAAAGCCATGCCGCCCTGCTTCACGTTGGGGCATGAGATGTTGACCTCGATAGCCGGAATCCCTTCGATGGGAGCCAGTTTCTCGGCCACAGCCACATAATCCTCGATTTTCGCGCCGGAGACGTTGACCAGCACATTCGTGTCGAGTCCTTTCAGACGTGGCCAGATTTCGGATATGAAATGGTCAACCCCCTTGTTCTGAAGGCCGACTGCGTTCAGCATCCCCGAAGGGGTTTCGGCCATACGGGGATAGGGATTCCCCTCACGCGGTTCGAGTGTGGTGCCTTTTACAATGAATCCCCCGAGCTTTTCGAGGTCGATGAAGTCGGCGAACTCCTCGCCGAAACCGAAAGTGCCCGACGCGGTGAGCATCGGGTTCTTCATTTTCAGTCCCGCGATTTCGACAGCGAGACTGACGTTGTTGGCAGGTGAAGCCTGGCAATTGGCCATATATGGAGCTTTTGAAGTCTTGATTTGATTGAATGTTGACAGCTTCGCGGGGAATCGTCAGATCAGAGTTCCCAAAGAAGCAGGTCGGTGTTGAACACAGGCCCTTCGACGCAGGCGCGGAGATTCCCTTTGAGAGTGGGCTCCACACAGCAGAGGCATGCTCCCAGGCCGCAAGCCATCAGGTTCTCCAGCGACACCTCGCAGGGTGAGCCGTTGGCACGGGCCTTACGGGCTATCCCGACCATCATTGGTTTCGGACCGCAGGTGCAGACCAGGTCATAGCGGGTGTCAAGGGCGGTGTTGTCGGCCGCGTAGCCTTTCTCTCCGGCTGAACCGTCGTCGGTCGATACGGCGACATCTCCGATTTTTGCGAACTCCTCGGCGAGAAGTATCTCGGAGGCTGTCCTGGCTCCCAGCAGGAAGCGCGGTGTCACACCACTCTCCTTCATCTTCTTGCCCAGAAGCATCAGCGGGGCGACACCGATGCCTCCACCTGCCAGCAGGGCGGTGGAGCCGGCGGCGGGGATTGAGAAACCGTTGCCCAGCGGGCCTACTATGTCAATCCCGCTTCCTTCCGGAAGGTTGCAGAGATGGTCTGTGCCTTCCCCGGCCCGACGTATCAGCAGGGTCATGACGCGGGATGCCGAATCATAGTCGCAGATTGATATCGGACGGCGCAGGTATGTGGAGGGGGAGTCAGCGACCTTGATTTCCACGAACTGTCCCGGAAGCACCTCCATATCCCCCACAGAGGCGGGAAGCTGGAGGGTCAACATGGAGTAACGTTCCGAAAGGGCGCGGTTATTGATGATTATAGCGTCGAAAATCTGTTTCTTTCCCATCTGAGAATCTTAGAAGAGGTATGCGGCTGTCACAGACCAGAATCGGTTTTTGCCGTCGCCGAGATTCTTGCCGTAGAGGGCGGAGTCGGAGGAAGCGGCGTTGTTGAGACCGAGGCCGTAGGAAGCGTGGAGCTGCACTTTGTTGACAAACATAAGACCGAAACCGAAGTTCCAGGCGAAGTCAAAGGTATGCTTGTGCCATGCGTTGCTGGCGTTCTGTTTCGACACCAGGAAAGAGAAGTCTGGACCTGTGGTCAGGAAGGGGCTGACGAACTTGCCGATTACGGGCAGACCGATGTCCCAACGGAAGTTGATGGGGATTTCGATGTAGTCGCTCTTCATTGTGCCGTCAAACACCTCCTGGGCCGGTTGGATGCTTGAAGCGTCGTTGACAATCACACCGTCAACCTTGGCCACACGATGGGTGAACATCACCGATGCGTCGAAGCCGATGTTGATGATCGGAGCGGTGAACTTGGTCATAAGACCGATTGTGTAACCGCAGCGGTTGTCGGCCTTGAATATGTCTTCATTGAATTTCAAGTCGTTGACCGTGACACCACCCTTGATACCGAATTTCAGGGGGCCGGCAGCCTTGGCGTTGAACGACATTGCCACGAGGGCGGCCACAAAGAGGGCGGAGAGGATTTTGTTGATTTTCATACAGATAAAAATTTTTGCAAATTTAACGATTTTTCGTGGAAAACACATAATTCCCACCAGGAAAATTCTTAATTTTGACCCCGCAAAAAAATGAATGGATATGAAGGATGACAACAAGACCCGCGAGGGACGCAAGGACAACAAGAAGAGTGGCAATCGCCGCAGGCGGATGATTGTCACCGTCATCACCCTCCTGGTCATGTGCTGGGGAATATGGCAGTTCACCTCCATGGCGAGCCGTTACGACGGCGAAGATGCCGTGTGGGTGAAGATTCCGTGCGGAGCCACCAAGGAAGCCGTGGCTGACACATTGAAAAAGGCCCTCGGGGATGAGTATGGCCGGAAAGTGGCCGGTTACTGGGGCGGCAATCCCGCCGGGAGCCGGGGCGCGTATCTGATTGAGCCTGGTGAAAAGGCGATATCCATAGCCCGCAGGCTTGACAACGGGCGCCAGACCCCGGTGAAGCTGACATTCAACAATATCCGGACTCTGGAGCAGTTGGATGAACGACTGACGGCGCGTATGGACTGGCAACCCGGGGAGTTCGCCAAGGCTTTCGCTGAGGAAGCCGGGCAGGCGGGAGTCTCCCCCGAGATATTGCTGGGGCGTATGATGCCTGACACATATGAGGTCTACTGGACTGCCGACCCCCGGAAGACCATACAGAAAATTCTGAAGAACAACGATTCATTCTGGACTAAGGAACGACGCGCCAAGGCCAAGGCTCTCGGGCTGACTCCCGACGAGGTAGGCATAATAGCGTCGATAGCCGAGGAGGAGACCGCCAAGACCGATGAAAGAGGGAAGGTGGCACGGCTGTATATCAACAGGCTAAACGGTGGCATGAAGCTCCAGGCCGACCCGACAGTGAAATATGCCCTCGGGGATTTCTCAATAAAAAGAGTAGGGGGAAAAATGCTTGATACATCTTCCCCCTACAATACTTACCGTTATGCGGGTTTACCTCCGGGGCCGATCCGGATTCCTGACCGGCGCACACTTGAGGCTGTCCTCGATGCGCCTGAGCATGACTACATCTATATGTGCGCCAAGTCTGATTTCTCAGGCTACCACGACTTCACATCGGATTATGCCGTCCATCAGCGAAATGCCGCTGCTTTCAGGGCCGCACTCGATGCGCGTGGCATAAAGCTATGAGCTTGGGAGTGCCCGCGTCAGGCCGCCGGACGGTTTGTCAGTTGCGGTACTGCGGAAGCACCTTGACCGGGAAGCGCGAGAACAGGGTCTGGACAGCTTCCGCGATGCTCTTTAGGTTGCGGTACTGGCCGTCGCCGTTGTTGATGATGGTGGCCACAGAGGCGGAATAGAGCGGCAGTTTGGTGTCGATATTGACAAAGTCCATGGTCAGCACACCCTCCTTGTATATCCCGGTGATGACCTGTGCGTTGGGGTTGATACCGGCAGGCCAGTAGGGACCGTAGTTATATCGCGGCCACATATAATAGGGATAATAAGGGCCGTAATAGGGAAAATAACCGGGCTGCACGAGTGGCGC
>URLF01000143.1 GCA_900548705.1 uncultured Porphyromonadaceae bacterium
GTCGGGACGGGTCAATGACCGGAAGGTCATTCTGCTGTATGGTGCGCAGGGCCTTGGCTGAGGCGGTGTTGCAGGCCAGAATGACCAGACGGCATCCACGCGAGAAAAGCTCGTTGACAGCCTGGAGAGTGAAACGGTATACGATGTCAAACGACCGCGTCCCATAAGGGGCGCGGGCGTTATCGCCGAGGTAAAGATAGTCATATTCCGGCAGAAGCTTCCTGATTTCCCGGAGAATCGTCAGACCACCGTAACCTGAATCGAAGACCCCGATTGGGGATTCCATTGACTTGAGAATCATTTCTGGTTACGGACAATTACAGCCGTGGCGGCATCAGCCTGTGATTTAAGGAACTCGCGTGCGGCTGTCCAGGCATAGAACGGAGCGGTAGAGGATTCAATCGGGAGCAGCACGTCATTCTCGTTCATCATGAACTTCACAAGAATATCCCCTTCCCCATCAACGGGGCGGAAAAAGATTGCCTGCATATTGGAGGCCATCGGGGTCACCTTGAAGTTGGCCCACGCTTCCTCCACTTTCTCCGGATCAGATTCCTCGCCGCAGAAGCCATTGAATTTCATCAGCGCGGCCAAAGGAGTGATATTGCCGTCATGGCCGAAACGCAACGTGGCGCCATTCTTGTTTTTCGAAATGTATTCGTCAGCGGTAAGGATTATGTTGTCGAGCAGATTGCGGGCGTTGGCCACAATAAGTCCCCCAGACATCGGGAAAGCTGAATTATGGATATAAAATGAGAGGTTGTTGACACGCCAGAGGGCATAAAGCTCCTCAGGGGTGAAGATGTCGAAGAACTCCACTGGAGTCTCCATATTCTGCATATCGACAGCGACCCAATACATACCCCACATCAGTTCGGCCGGAGAGAGGGGAAGCCCCTCCATAGATGTGAAAAGGGATTCCGTAAGGCGGTCGGGGTGGATATTGGCTTTTTCAAAACTGTCATAGGTCTCTTTCCAAGGCCCACGGTCGGAATTCCATTCCGCAGCTTGGGGTGTCCACCAGCAAAGATGGCTCATCCATCTTTTCGCGGACTCCTTAGGAATCACAAGCTCAGGATTCAGCTCTTTAAGCCCCTCGCAGAAAGCCATCATAGAATGGGCGCAGCGCATGACCTGGGTTGAACGGGCTGTGATTTCCGCGCTGTCGGTGAAGACTGTCGGATAACTACGATACATTCTGCGGGCGATATCTTTATGCTGACGCGCACCAAGAGGGGTAAGTTCGCCACCTCTTCCGTCGGCCTCTTTCCATACCTGCGAAAGGCGATTCAGCACACTTTTTCCCAAATCAGTGAGCTGCCCCATAGAGTCCGCAGCCTGGAAATGACGCAACACACGGATGTAGTCATCATCTGAAATCAGGTATCGCGACCCATGACGTCCGTAATGCGATATGTAAAACGCCTCATAGCCGTCGGGGGCGACAGCCAGAGAGTCGGCCGGGCCGGGATACGCGTAATACACGCCGCCGGCCTTGGCGGGAAGGGCAAGCACTTCCTCCTTGACAGTCAATGCCGAAGATGAGAAGGTGCCGAACAGGGTCAGAGAGAATGCCGCTATGGCGAGATGTTTCCTGAGAGTGCTGAACATGGATGAGATGAATGATAATGTTGTTAAACTGACGGGGACGCGCCGACGCGCGCCCCCGTCTTTTATTGAATTAAGGTAATAGCTCTTGTCACATTACTCCACGTTCGCGGAGCTTGCACTGCCAAGCCCAGGCGTTGCGCAGGGTCTCTTCGATGGGAGTCGAGGCTACCCAGCCAAGCACTTTGTTGGCACGTTCGGGGTTGGCCCACACCTTCTCTATATCGCCTGCACGGCGGGGAGCAATCTTATGAGGCACTTTCACACCGGTCGCGCTTTCAAAAGCGTTGATGAGACCGAGAACGCTCATACCGTTACCTGTGCCGAGGTTGAAGATTTCAACCTTCTCTTCTGACTTGTCTTCAAGCATACGCTCTACAGCCACGACATGTGCTTTGGCCAGATCCACAACATCGATATAATCGCGGATACATGAGCCGTCGGGAGTATTGTAGTCGTCACCGAACACACTGAGTTCCTTACGGATACCCATAGCGGCCTGTGTAAGGAACGGCACGAGGTTCTGGGGCACACCGTTGGGAAGCTCGCCGATTTCTGCCGAGGGATGAGCGCCGACGGGGTTGAAATAACGGAGCAGCACACTCTTGAAAGGAGCGCCGGCGTTAATAACGTCGGTGATGATTTCCTCAGAAATCTGCTTGGTGTTACCGTAGGGAGATGTAGCCTTCTTGATGGGGGACTCTTCAGTCACGGGATTGACATCAGGTTCGCCGTATACGGTGCATGAGGATGAGAACACGATACCTTTGACATCATATTTGCCCATCATGTCAAGGAGGTTCATCAGGGTATTGAGGTTGTTGCGATAATAGAGCAACGGTTTCTGCATCGACTCGCCGACAGCCTTTGATGCGGCGAAGTTGATGATACCCTTTATGTCGGGATAAGTATCAAACAGAATCTTGACAGCGGTAAGATCGGTGCAGTCAGCCTCGACGAACTCCGGGCGGATGCCGGTGATACGTTCGATACCGTCGAGCACGTCACAGTTGGAGTTGGAGAGGTTATCTATGATGACCACAGGATAACCGGCCTTCTGCAGCTCTACCACAGTGTGTGAGCCGATATATCCGGTTCCGCCGGTCACAAGTATAGCGGGTTTCATTGTTTCGGGATTTAGAATAACTTTTCAGGATAGGTTCCGTTGTTGTGAAGCTCGGCGAACTTGGCCACCACTCCGGGGCGGTCAGCGGCGTAGGTCACACCAAACCAGCGGGAATCGGTGTCAAGCACCTTGATTGTAGCCTCGCCGTTCTTGATGAGGGTATCGATGCAGAGGGGGATGAAGAACTCAGCCTTGGGTGTGTTGAGGTCTTTTTCAAGGAATTTGCGGAATTCACGGTCGGAATACTCGAAGTAGTCGGGTGTGAATCCCCAGAGGTTCATCGAAACCGGGGTCATCGGGTCGAGAGTCTGTTCCACGCCGTTCTCATCTGTGAAGACAATGCGTCCATCGGGAGCGTAGGAGATGGCGGTGCGCTCTACCACACTTGTCAGGTTGCCATCGGCGGTGGAGCATACGCCACGGGCCACAGAACCATTCTCTGTCATAGTGTTGCCTACACGGAAACCGACCATACAGTAGTCACCCTTGCGGTCACGCGGACGCTGGAGTTCCTCGGCAATCACCTTGAACGCGTCGCGGCCATAGAAGTCATCGGCATTGATTACCGCGAAGGGCTCATTGATTACCTCTTTGCCCATCAGGACAGCATGGTTGGTACCCCAAGGTTTGGTGCGGTCTTCGGGACATGTGAACCCTTCGGGAAGTTTGTCGGTCGACTGGAATACAACCTCGACAGGAACGTGTCCCTCATATTTTGATAAGATTTTCTCGCGGAAATCCTTCTCGAAATCCTTGCGAATCACGAAAACGACTTTGCCGAAGCCGGCCTG
>URLF01000144.1 GCA_900548705.1 uncultured Porphyromonadaceae bacterium
TGCTCTCCTGCCATCTGCTGGTCAGCACCCTTGTTGCCCTCCTCAGTTGAGTCAGAAATCTCGGCAGGTGATGCATCCGGTTTTACGGCCACATCGGTTCCAACGGCATTCTCAGACGGCTCGCTCGGGGCAACCTCCCCCGCAGGCGCAGGGAGTTCCCGGGACGGGTCAAGCTGAGGCTCAGCCAGTTCCTGGTTTTTGGGCTTACGGCCACGCTTGCGCGGCGCCATAGCCTCAGGCTCAGTCTGGGCATCCACCTCCTCTGCTTTCTGACTATCACCACCATCAACCACCGCATCCGCATTCTTGGGCTTGCGGCCACGCTTTTTCGGGATGTTTTCAGAATCGCTGGCAACCGGATTCTGGCTCTGGTTTCCATCTTCATCCGGCTGTTGCTCTACCTGCTGGGCTTTAGGCTTGCGGCCACGCTTCTTATCCGCAGGCGCGGTTACAGTGGCCGACAAGTCAATCGCCTGTTGGTCAAGTATCTTGTAAATCAATGATTCTTTGTCGGAGCCACTGGTCTTCTTCAGACCCATATTCTCCGCGATGGCCTGCAACTGATCGTCGGCCATCTCTTCAAGATCGGAGATATTATACATATATCTTCAATGAAATCTTCTAACAGTTATATTGGGAGGAAGCACCCTCTTACCGGAGAAGCCACACTTCTCCCTGAGTTATGTCAGGCGCATCCGTTGTAAACGGGGAAAACGAAATTTCTGGGGATAAATAGTCGTAGAGAGAGAAGACGAGGGGCATCAATTACCTTTTCAATTGGCAGATAGGCTCTTAGTATTCACACGAGCCACAAACTCGACATCCCTGAAAAATTCTTGGAAATTTTACACCACAAAGGTAAGCAAAATTATCAAAACCGCAAATTTTTTTCATCAAAACTCCTCTCCACGCCGATGACGTGGGGCAAGATTTCCCTCCAGACGGCTCTGGAAAGCCAATACCGCCGAAGCGTCAGGAAACGCCGACAACGGAATGATAAGCTCCCTGCCGCCCCCATAAGAGACAATCAGATTGCGCCCGAAGAAGTTGCAACCCGTCACCATTCCCGGGGAAATGACGAGGTCATCCGGAGGAGTTGTGTCACGTCCCTCCATAGGATGATATTCCACTGTAATCTCATTGTCGCTTGCCAATGACACCTCCTGAGGAAACAGTGAGGCCACAGCCCAAGGGCGTGTCAGTATGCCGTACCATCCGAAAAACAGCAACGCCGGAAACAACACGAACATTATCGCCGCACCGACAAACAGCAGACGGATATCATAAACCAGTCCGCCGATGACCAGCGCGGCAAGCGGTAACGCGACAGCCATCCACGATCGTGCGGCCCGGCGTATGATGGCCTGCCTGGCATGGACGCTCGGGCCGAGACTGAAACGGGAAGTAGTTATAACCCCCTTCTGATAACAATCCGTGGATGGGAAAGAGGTCATCACCTCTCCCCCACCCGCGAAACCGTTTTCTTTCAGCATCTCAGTCAAAACAAAACAAAATTAACAGGTTACAGTTTTCATCAGGTGAACTGCCTGATTATATCCTCTGTGAGCTTGAACATCGGCTTGAACCCCTTTGAAGGCTTCATATCCTTGATGACATTCCCGACAAGCACTTTCTTGGAGTTGGCCACATCCAGCTTCATTATCGGAGCCCCCGGATAAAGGTCGAAATCCTTCAGGTCAATCCAGAGAATCGCCGGTTTCTCGGTCATCTTGAAGTAGTAGACCCGTTCGAGGTGGTCGCTGACCGACCTCCATTGCGTGGTGGAGATTTCAGGCTGGTCTGCCACCGAGATACCCGTAGGGACAGCACAGTTGGAAACGATTCCGAACACCCCGGCCAACGCCGTCTCGTGGCTGGCATCCTTTGGCAGGATACCGACATAGAATGAAGCCCTTGCGAAACGGTCCTGGCTGCGGTTCGTGCCGGGAAGCATGTTCATCCCGCCTACAGCCTTCCAATACTCATAAATATCAAGCTGCGTCTGGTATGTCGGCGCGTTGGTAAGCACCTGATACTGCTTTCCCTCATGGATTTCCATCACACCATCGACATATTCGATAATCGCGCTGTTACCTCCCGCGTCGGAAATCGCCATATGAAGCGTCGCCGGAGAATCGCCCGGCATCGCGGGCGCGTCAATCTGGAAAGCGTCAAGCTTCAGCTGAGCCACAGCCTCATCCGTAGTGGCGAAATTGTCAAGCACATACGCGGCCCACATCGAGGTCGACATATACGGACGCGTGTCACCCTCTTTGGCGTAAACCGTGCCGGGAAGATACAACAAGTTGCAGACCAATCCCATCTCGTTCATGCCCTCATTCACACCGACATCGAAACCCACCGACACCACACTGCCATATTTGGCCGTCCAGGATATCGACTGATCCGTGTCATATGATTTCTTCTCCACTCCGCGCGGATAGACATAAAGATTGGTGGGGATAGGTGTGCGCCAGTCAAGGGTGCGTCCCGTGACAACCGCGCTGTCACCCACATAAGTCACTCGTGTACAAGCCTCAGCTCTCATGCCGGCGGCCAATATGAGGATTCCGAATCCCGCCGCGGCCGTCTTTGATAAATTCTTAAATTCCATAGTTGAAAAGACAGGTTATGCATAAGCGTGAAATCGCATCTTTCACTGTCCTTATTAACAACTCCGGCCACGGCGGGGTTCAAACCAAGGGAAGACAGCCTGGAAGACAGCCCTCCTACTATCAATCAAGAGAATGTATCACCAGGCCTGACCGCAGTTTAGGCTCAAACCAGGTAGTCTTCGGAGGCATAATGTTGCCGCTGTCGGCTATATCCATCAGCTGCTTCATAGACACCGGGTAAAGCGCCAGCGCCACAGCCATCTCCCCAGAGTCAACCCGCTGTTTGAGTTCACCCAGACCACGGATTCCACCCACGAAGTCGATACGCTTGTCGCTTCGCAAGTCAGTGATTCCGAGAATATCGCGCAGAATGAGGTCTGACGATATCGTGACATCAAGCACCCCGATGGGGTCATTGTCATCATACCGTCCCTCACGCGCTGTCAGTGAGTACCATTTCCCGTCGAGATAGAGCGAGAAATTATGGAGCGATGCCGGAGTGTAGACCTCCCCACCCTTCTCCTCGACAATGAAATCCTGCTCCAGACGGCCAAGGAATTCAACAGGGGTCAGACCATTCAGGTCACGCACAACCCTGTTGTAATCGATTATCCGCAGATGAGACGCGGGGAAAGCCACGGCCATGAAATAGTTGTATTCCTCATCACCCGTATGCGCCGCGTCTGCGGCAGCTTT
>URLF01000145.1 GCA_900548705.1 uncultured Porphyromonadaceae bacterium
GCCTTGGGATTGCTCACTTATCGCGGGCCTGAGGGATACAACCTCACCCAGCAGGACAATCCCGATGCCCCTTGCTCTCTTCCGGGACTTCCCGCTTCCCACCGAGCCTGCACCTACCAGGCTCATCAGGGGGAGAAGCTTGTCAGCCGTTTCAACGCCTACTCTTACATGACGATTCTCGACACATTCGACACCCATGACATCGGCCGCGACCGTGGCGGCGTGGCCTGCGCCCTTGAAGCAATCGCCTCCGGAGGGGCGCGGATTCTGGCCATCGGTCTTTCCACCGACCTGGTGTTCACCCCTGCCGAGATGCGTCAACTCGCCTCGATGATACCGGGCTGCGCTTATGAAGAGGTCAGTTCCCCCATGGGACATGACGGATTCCTTGTGGAGCACGGTCAACTGAATTCAATCCTTGTGCCTTTCTTCCGACAGGAAGCGGCGCAGTCACAAACTCAATCTTAATCCTCGATATTATGAATGATATGACAATCGGCCTTGTAGGCTTTGGAACAGTGGGACAGGCTCTTTATCAAGTCATCGGCCGCGCCGCCAACACCCACGCCTCGATAACGAAAATCTGTGTGCGCTCCCTCGACAAGCCCCGTGACGTGGAGGTTCCCGCCGGGATGCTCACCACATCGCCGGATGATATCCTCTCCGACCCCTCCATCAACCTCGTGGTGGAGGTGATTGACGATGCAGAATCGGCGTTCCGCATCGTCAGCGAGGCTCTCCGGCGTGGCAAGAATGTGGTCTCGGGCAATAAGGCGATGCTGGCCCGTCATCTCCCCGAACTGATGGAATTGCAGCGGGCCACAGGGTCTGCACTACTATATGATGCCTCCTCTTGCGGCTCCATCCCGGTAATCCGCAACCTTGAGGAGTATTACGACAACGACCTGCTGCTGGAGGTGAAAGGGATACTCAATGGTTCCTCCAACTTCATCCTCTCGCGTGTTTTCGACCACGGCGAGGATTACGCCGACGCGCTCCGACGCGCCCAGAAACTCGGCTTCGCCGAGAGCGATCCCACCCATGACGTGAGCGGTGCTGACTCGCTCAACAAGCTGGTCATCATCACCCTCCACGCCATCGGGGTTTATGTCGCTCCCTCCGACATCTTCGTCTACGGAATCCCGACCCTTGGGGATGAGGATATCCGCTATGCCCGCGAGAAGGGGATGAAAATCAAGCTTGTGGCCCAGGTTGTGAAACTTCCCGACGACCGGTTCACCATGTTCGTGATGCCGGAGTTCGTCGCTCCTAACCGCTACATCTATGCTGTCGATGATGAATATAACGGAGTGGTCATCCGGGGGGAGTGCTACGACCGCCAGTTCATGTTCGGCAAAGGGGCCGGTGGCTATCCTACAGCCTCGTCACTACTGAGCGACATCACGGCCCTGCGTCACGATTATCGCTACGAATACAAGAAGACCGCCTTTACCCCGCGTCCGGTTTACACGACCGACATCCCGCTGAAAATCTATGCGCGTTTCTTCTCCACTGACCTGCGGAGCCTTCTCCCCTGGAAAGAAATCCACGAGGAATACCGCTGCGGCTCCTTCCGTTACCTCGTGGGGGAAATTATGCTCACCGACCTGCTGCGCTCCACCTCCCTCCTCCAGGCCCCCGACATCTTCCTTTGCAACATCCCGTATTTCTTCGCCGGACGCGACGACCTCCCCGCCATAATCAGTTAAATTACAATCTCGCCTGCCGTGAGATTACGGATTTTGAGGGGTAATCAGCCTTGTGCCTGAAAAAATACCTCACACATTAGGCGGAATGTTGGAAAAAAATTGTACTTTTGTAAAAATTTGGATAATTATGGCCGGAGACCTGCAACAGACCGTCGAACGCCTGCGGGCGAAAATGCTGGTCGTGTCAGACCGGTTTTCGCTTGTGTGTGGCGAGCGCGACAGGGCCTTGGCCCGCATCGCCGAGCTGGAGGCAGACCTCGACAGCTCGCGCAAGCTTGCCGGAAAGTTGCAGCAGGAGGTGGAATTCCTGAAAATCGCCACCACCATCGCTCCCGAACGAAAGGATGTGGAGCAGACCCGCGCCCTGTTGTCTGAATTGATACGGGAAATCGACAAGTGCATTGCCGACCTCAAAGAATGACAGAAGACAAACTAAATATAACGATACGCATCGCGGGCCAGAACCCCGTCGCCTTGAAGATAAACCGGGCTGACGAAGAGCGTGTCCGCAACGCCGAATACCAGGTCAACCGCCTCTGGAGCCGATGGCTTCAGCGGTTCCCGGACAAAAGTTCCACGGAGGTGCTGGCTATGGTGGCGTATCAGTTTGCCGAACTATACTTCAACGCCAACAAGCTCTCGGAGGAGACAAACGCGGTGTTGGAGAAGTTCGAGACGGAACTTGACAGGATGCTCCACGGTTTCGGTGTGGCATCCCCTTCAGAAGGCGCGGAAAACCCGGCGGCGACAGCCGAGGGTGACAGCGCTCCCCCCGCGAGTCCCTGGGTGGCCTCCTGAAGCAGTCACGACATGTCATATTGCCGCTTTCCCGCGCGCAGCCGCAGTCACCTCCCCTCCGGAGGCTGACCCCCGGCCGGGCGCGTTTTTGTTTACCGGTCAAAACCATTCATAAGCATAAAAAAATAGACAACCTGATAATCAATCCTAAAAAACAGAAACAACAACTCGTTAAACAAAAATATGGACGCATATATAGACATCCTGATTTACATCACGGTCACAGTTGTCGGTATCGCCATCGGAATACTCGGCACAATCCTGATACAGAACAAGCTCGCCATGAGCCGCGCCAAGTCGATAGTCGAGGAGGCCAGCCGCGAAGGTGAGGTCATACGTCAGAAAGAGCTTCTCAAAAGCCGCGAGGAGGGCATGAAAATCAAGGAGGAGGCCGAGAAGGCCGCCAACCAGCGACTCTCCAAAGTGCAGTCGGTTGAAGCCAAGATGAAGAAACGCGAGATGGAGCTGAACCAGTTTCAGCAGGAGACCCAGCGACAGAACAAGGAGCTGGACACCCGCCGCCAGAAACTCGACGCCGAGGAGAATGTGATCGCCGCCCGCAAGGAGGAGCTTGACAAGCTCAAGCGCACAGCCCAGGACACCCTGGAGCATATCTCGGGCCTTTCGGCTGAGGAAGCCAAGGAGAAACTTGTCGAGTCGATGAAGGATGAGGCAAAGACCGCAGCCGCCTCATACATCAACGACATCATGGACGAGGCCAAGATGACCGCCAACAAGGAGGCTAAACGTATTGTGATACAGACCATACAGCGCGTGGCCACTGAAGCCGCCATCGAG
>URLF01000146.1 GCA_900548705.1 uncultured Porphyromonadaceae bacterium
GAGTGGCAGTGTGGGATGAACCCGCCAACACCGAAGCCGCCATCAAACGTCACGACCTCCCCTGGCCCCAGATAATCAACGCGCAGTCAGTCCCCACCGACCTGTATGGCATCTCGGGCATCCCCTGCATCATCCTCTTCGGCCCCGACGGCACTATCATCTCGCGTGACCTCCAGGGAGAGGATCTGGTGAACTCTGTGCGCACCGCCCTCGACCCCTCCGCCGCTGCCGCCGAACCGGCGACCCCTGCCAACTGATTAATTCCGACCGCCTGACGCGACAGCGTCATCATTATTATAAGACACAGTTATTATTATAAGGCACAGTCATTATTATAAGGCACAGTCATTAATTATTATAAAACACGTCATCACCATAAAATCGGGGTATCAAATTTGATACCCCGATTTTATTATACTCCCTCAACCACTTTCCCAACGATTCCGAAGGAATCGTCCAGGAAACCGCAATAACTGAATACGGAATAACTGAAACCGGAATACAAAAGACGTGGCACCGGAATGGTTATGGTGGTGACGAATTTACCACACCGGCCTGTATTATCAACGGCGATGAAGCAATAACGAGGCAAGGGAGGGGGAAACAACCGCCGAGAGGAACGCGCCCCCGGTGTCGGCAAGGAAATCGAGCAGGTCGCATCCGCGTCCAAGTCCCATCCACGCCTGCAACAGTTCTATTCCACCACCGAAAAGACTCACCCCGACGGCAATCAGAATCAACGCCATGAGGTTGCTCCCACGGGGCAATGCGCCTGTCTGCTCATAACGGCGTTGTCTCAGCAGTTCGCGGTCGATTATGAGCGCGAACACCAGACCGCCGAACATCAAGGCGTGGACAACCTTGTCGGCATGCTCAAACAGCGACACATCCGACTCAGGCAGCGGATGGGGCGCGAGCGTCAGCCACAGGATGGCAATCACAACGATGGATGAAAATATGCCGGGACACACCCGCGAAAGGTATTTCTGGAGCATAAGCGATAACACTTAGAGAGACGAGCCGCAAAGTTAAGGATTTATCGTCAGATGGCAAAACCGGCCCCACGAATCGGGTGGTTAAAAATTATGTCTTAAAACATAAAAATTTTTAAGTCGGTTTTAGCGGTTATTTCAATGGAATTTCGGTATATTTGCGACAAACAAAACTTCAACCGATTATTCACCGAAAAATCTCAACCACCATGATCATCGGAGTACCCAAAGAGATTAAGAACAACGAGAACCGTGTGGCAGTCACCCCTTCGGGCGCACGCGAACTCGTCGGTCACGGCCACAAGGTCTACGTCCAGCACACCGCCGGAGAAGGTTCTGGATTTCCTGACGAACTGTATGTAAAGGCCGGAGCCGAAATCCTCCCCAAGATAGAGGATGTCTACGCCATCGCCGAGATGATCATCAAGGTGAAAGAACCCATCAAACCGGAATATCCCCTCATCCGCCGCGACCAGGTGGTCTTCACATATTTCCATTTCGCCTCAGACCGTGAGCTGACCGAGGCCATGATACGCTCCGGCGCTGTCTGCATCGCTTACGAGACCGTCGAACTCCCCGACCGCCAGCTCCCGCTGCTGATTCCAATGAGCGAGGTGGCAGGCCGCATGTCAATCCAGGAAGGTGCACGGTTCCTTGAGAAGCCCCAGGGAGGAATGGGGGTATTGCTCGGGGGAGTTCCGGGCGTGAAGCCTGCCAAGGTTCTGATTCTCGGAGCCGGAGTCGTAGGCCGCAACGCCGCCCTGATGGCCTCTGGGATGGGAGCTGACGTGACCATCGCCGACATCTCCCTCCCCACCCTGCGCCATGTAGCCGAGGTGATGCCTAAAAATGTCAAGACCCTCTTCTCCTCGCGCCACAACATCGAAGCCGAGCTACCCGACACCGACCTCGTCATCGGTTCCGTGCTGATTCCCGGCGCGAAAGCCCCCAAGCTCGTCACCCGCGACATGCTCTCGCTCATGCGTCCCGGCACGCTGCTTGTCGATGTCGCCATCGACCAGGGCGGATGCTTCGAGACCTCGACCCCGACGACCCATTCCAACCCCACATACACCATCGACGGCATACTCCATTACGCCGTGGCCAACATCCCCGGAGCGGTGCCCCGCACCTCAACCCTGGCTCTGACCAACGCCACCCTCCCCTATGCCCTCCGTCTGGCCGACAAAGGCTGGCGTCAGGCATGCAAGGATGACAAGGCCCTCGCCCTCGGTGTCAACATCGTCGAAGGGAAGGTTGTCTTCCCGGCGGTGGCCCAGGCATGGGATCTCCCCTGCCACGAGCTGAAACTATGACCCAGCAGGCTCATCCACACAGATAGAGAAGAAATCAATTTACTGTCTCTAATCCTGTTCAGACTGTAGCAGGCCACCACCCCCTCCCCTCGCTCCGCCGGGAGAGCGGCGGTGGCCTGACCTGTTTCCATTCTCCTCGCTGGCTTATAGATTGGATTTTTATGCCATCATAAAACCCGCAGAGATAGCGGTTTTCGAAGTTTTTAAGAAAATTCTCGCGAAAACACGCCCTGATTAGAAATAAATCAGTATATTTGCGAAAACAAAAGTCTATCATACATCAAACCCGACTGACAATGAAGCAATCCGACATTGACTGGAAGTCACTTGGATTCGGCTACGTTCCGACCGACTACAACGTCCGCTGTTACTACCGCGACGGGAAATGGGGTGAAATCGAAGTCTCCTCTTCCGAGACCATCGAGATGCATATCGCCGCTACAGCCCTCCATTACGGACAGGAAATCTTCGAAGGCCTCAAGGCCTTCCGTGGAAAAGACGGCAAGGTCAGGGTTTTCCGCCCCCTGGAGAACGCCCACCGCATCCAGGAATCGGCGCGAGGCATCAAGATGGCCGAAATCCCCGACGAGCTGTTCCTTGAGATGACCCGCAAGGTAATCGCCCTGAACGAACGGTTCATCCCCCCATACGGCAGCGGGGCATCCCTCTACATCCGTCCCCTTGAAATCGGCATGTCGGCCCAGGTCGGCGTGAAACCCGCCAGCGAGTATTGCTTCATAATGCTCGTCACCCCCGTGGGACCCTATTTCAAGGAGGGATTCAAGCCCACCAACATCTGCATCATGCGCGAATATGACCGCGTGGCTCCCCGTGGCACCGGCCGCTGGAAAGTCGG
>URLF01000147.1 GCA_900548705.1 uncultured Porphyromonadaceae bacterium
CGAGGTCCCAGGCGCTGTCGGCTTTGGCCGGTCCCATGTCCATGGAGCCACGGCTTACCAGCACCATGCCGTAAGGGGTGGGCTCACCCCAGGAGGTTCCACCCACACCGGTCACTTCGCCGCCGGCGGAGCCACCGCGACGCCCGGAGGCGCAGCTCGCGGCTGTCAGGAGCAGCAATACGGCGGGAAGGAGGTATAACGAAAGCTTCTTCATATTTCTGAGTAGTTGTGATCGTTGTTATGAGACAGGCCCGTAAGCCATAAGGGGGGAAGAGACTCGCGGTCTCACATGATGCGCACACTGCGGTGGCGGTTGCGGTTCTTCTCCGAGAAATCGAGTTTCAGGCTGTAGCCGGCGAATATCTCGAAGCTTCCCGAGGAGGCCTTGGCGATGGCCGAGGTGGGGTAATCATAGCTGAAGCCGATGTAGAACCCTTTCAGCTCAGCCGAGAGGACGGCGTAAACGGCGTCTTTCCAACGGTATCCCACACCGAAAGTGAGGAATTTGTTGTAACGGCTCCGGAGAGTGGCCTCCCAGGTCGTGAAGGTGAAATCGGTCTTCACCAACGCGGATGGCATCACTTCAAATAACGTATTTTTCACCTTAATATTGCTTCCTGCCATAAAATATAAGGTGCGTCCTATCTGGAACTCGTAGTTCTTCTCTTCAGAATTTTCCCCGGATTCGGCATTGAGGCTGACCGAGGGCGCGTTGAGGTGGGTGCCGGAGATTCCGGCCCAGAATTTGGGGTGGGTGTAGAAGACACCGGCACTGACATCGAAAGCGTTACCCCGGATGTCCTGCTTCGGTATCGCCTCGTCGTTGGGCTGATGGAAGTCATCCTGGTCGGGGATGAACACCTCCGACCCCTTGAACGACTGGTCGACGAAGCCAAACTGCGCGCCAATAGAGAGGGTGCCTTTGAAGAGCTTCTGCTTGTAGGCCACCTGCGCCCCGAGATTGAGGTTCTTGTAAAGGCCCATCGACTCCTGCTGCATCACCAGTCCCACGCCGAAACGCTTCTTGAAAAGCATGAAGGGCATGTCGGCGGCCACGACGAAGGTCTTCGGCGCACCATGTATGCCGACCCACTGCAGCCTCGCGCCGCCACGGATTTTCAGCAGGTCGGTGGTGCCGACCGCTCCGGCGTTGTAATAGTTGGGAAGTTCGAAATACTGGGAGAACTGCGCGTCAGACTGGGCGTTGGCCTTCAGGGCGGCAATCAGGAAACAACCGGCCACCAGGAGGGGAACGAATATATTTTCAGCACGGAGCCGTCTTTTCATAATCGTCATTCGAAATAAAAGGAGAGGACGACCATCTGGGTGGTCGCGCGTTTGACAGACAGGTTGACATTTGTCCGGAGCGGGTCGTCGACAAGGTCAGGACGGTCATGGTTGATGCAGTCTGTCAGCCCGAAACAGAATTTCAACTCGGGGATAAGCTTGAAATAAGGGAGGTAGATGTCACATCCGAATCCTACGGAAATCATGAATTCCGACGATTTCGTCTTTATGAAATCAATGTTTTTCTTGGCGACATCTATCGCCGGGATGACGCCTCCAATCACATAGGGGCGGATATTACGCATTCGCTGCGCGGCGAATTTGAGGTCGACGGGCAACACGAGGTAGGCCGATTTGAGGTCCTGGCGCTCGCGGACATCGTTGGCTGCGTCATAGAAGTCTATCACGCGGTTGCCGAACCACAGGCCCGGGCTGACCCTCAGCGAGAAATAATTGTTGAGGCGAAGCTCGGCCAGACCGTTGACACAGAATCCGGGGTTGTAGGAGGGCTGCGACATGAACCATGTCTGCCCCTGGTCGGTGACGAATCCGTTGTGGTGGAAACTCATCCCGAATGTGTTCATCCCGACAGAGAAGCCGAGGTGGAAGCGGCGCATGTCGGCGTAAGGGCGGTTCTGCACCTTGTCGTTGAGCTTCTTTGCTGACGCGGGCACAGCGCAAAGCAACGCCGCGACCATCGCCGCGATGACCGCCAGCCTGCCGGCAATACCCGATGTCCTTGTTTTTGCACTCATTGATTTATTAACGCCACCTCCCGCTCTTTATTGCCGCCCCGCTCCGGAAAAAAAGCGACCGACGGTTAACGAATGTTAAGCAAGGAACCTTTGCCCCGAGCTTTGATGTTAATCCATTAACTTTGCCTAAAATTGTGAAAAATGAAGAAATTAAGGATACAGATTCTGCTTATCGCGGCCGTTATTGTGACAGGACTCGGACTTACCTCTTGCGAATCAGACGGCCCGGATGAACGCTGGTACCTCAACGGGACATGGCAATGCATGCAATACCCCGACGAGACCCTTACTTTCTATCTTGACGGAACCGGCTACTGGCAAAACAATTACACCGGGGAATATGAGGACTTCGACTATTATTGCGACGGAGACTACCTGTCGTTCAGATGGTATCCCCAATACGGTCCCTCATATTATGAGGATTGCTACATCTACGCCACCAACTCCAACGCCATTCAGATAACATATCCGGCCAGCAGCGGTTACGGCCCGACGACGCTGTATTACTCGCGAATCTACTGACCCACGGCGCCCCGCAAATCGCGACCGCCCCCCTCCGCCGAGTGCTTGAAACCTCGTAAAAAACAAGAAAAATGACAACACAGTCTCACAACAAGCCCCTTTTCACCCTCCCCTTCCTCACACTGACAGTCCTGTTCATCGTCTGCCTGATTATCGCCAACCTTGTCGAAATCAAGACAGTGAGCCTCGGAGCCGTCACCGTGACAGCCGGACTGGCCGTCTTCCCCATCTCCTATATAATAAATGACTGCATCGTCGAGGTCTACGGATTCCGGCGGGCGCGGCTCGTCATCTGGCTCGGATTCGCCATGAGCCTGCTGACCGCCGTGATGCTCAACATCGCCATCTGGCTCCCCGGAGGCCCCGACTGGCAATCTCAGGGAGCGATGGAGACCATCTACGGCTCGGTGCCGCGCATAATGCTGGCCAGCTTCGCCGCCTTCAGTTTGGTTGACATTCCTCCGGTTCCCACATCACTGGCAGAACCCTTACCCATCTTCTCAAAATGCTGATCCACATGATCCACATAATCAATAA
>URLF01000148.1 GCA_900548705.1 uncultured Porphyromonadaceae bacterium
AATCCCGCGATGACCGTATGGCAGGTGTCGGGCGACGGTGACGGCCTCGCCATCGGCGGCAACCATTTCATCCACGCCGTAAGACGCAATGTGGACATCAATATGCTGCTGCTCAACAACCGCATATACGGCCTGACCAAAGGGCAGTACTCCCCCACCTCAGCGCGTGGATTCGTCTCCAAGTCATCCCCCTACGGGACGACGGAAGACCCCTTCATCCCCGCCGAACTGGTGTTCGGGGCCCGTGGCAACTTCTTTGCCCGCGCCATCGACGTAGACCTCCCCACCTCACGCGAGGTGATGCTCGCCGGAGCGCGTCACAAAGGCACCTCGGTCATCGAGATTCTCCAGAACTGCATGATTTTCAACAACGGAATCCATTCTGACATCGCGGACAAGGAACATCGCGCCGACCGCACAATCCATCTGCGTCACGGAGAGAAGATGCTCTTCGGCAAGGATAACCAGAAGGGAATCGTGGCCGACGGCTTCCTGCTGAAAGCTGTCGAAATCGGCAAGGACGGCTATACCATCGATGACGTGCTTGTTCACGACGCCCACACCCCCTCCAACTTCCTCCACCAGCAACTCGCCATGATGGACGGCACCGACCTCCCCGTGGCTGTCGGTGTGATCCGCGATGTGGAAGCCCCCGTCTACGACCAGGAGGTGAGCGCACAGGTCGAACAGGTGAAAGCAAAGAAAGGCTTCACCTGCCTGCGCGACATGCTCCTCGCCGGTGACACATGGACCGTAGAGTAAACCATTTCGCCCTCCTCTCCGTTAAAATAAAAGAATGAACGGACAACCTCCATACCAGCCTCCAGTGACCCCTCCTCCCTATAATCCCGGGAGGAGGGCCACCGGGCCCGGTGGTGACGGCGGCTGGAGACAACCTGACACCCCCCAAGGGCAGATGCCTGCCGGCCAGTATCCCCCGGGCTACGGCCGACAGGCATGGCCATCCCAAGGGCAACCCTACGCCGCCCCCGGCTACTGCCAGGGATATTGCGGACAGCCATGGCAACCCTATGCCCCCGGGCAGCAACGACCATCCAACGGCATAGGGACAGCCGGATTCGTGCTGGCTATCGTGAGTGTGTTCATAGGGTGGGTTCCCCTCCTTGGCTGGCTCATATGGATTCTGGGCGCAGTCTTTTCATTCATCGGCCTGTTCAGGCAACCACGCGGCCTGGCTATTGCCGGGGTGATAATCTCATTGGTGCTGATACCGATGCTTGTCACCCTGCTTGTCGCTCTTGACGCGTTCACCTCGGCTATGTTTCTGCTATGACACAAGCCGTTGACCTACAACTGACAAGTAACGTTTTTAACATTTAAATATGGGAAAGTTCCTCACTGAATTCAAAGAGTTCGCAATGAAAGGCAACGTTGTCGACATGGCTGTCGGTGTAATCATCGGCGGCGCGTTCGGCAAGATTGTAAGTTCACTGGTCAACGACATCATAATGCCGCTCGTGACCCTCCTTACCGGAGGTGTCAACTTCACCGACAAGAAAATCATCCTCCGCCATATGACCGACGGCAACGGCGATGTCATCACCCAGCAGGTGGCCGACCAGCTGACCGCAGCCGGAGAAACAGTCAATCCCGAAGTCTACCTGACATGGGGCGTATTCGTCCAGAGCATCGTTGACTTCCTGATTATCGCGTTCTGTATCTTCATGGCCATCCGTTTCATGAACAAGCTCAAGAACGCGACCAAGAAGGCTGAGGAGGAAGCGCCCGCCGCACCTGCCGAGCCGACCAAGGAGGAGGTGCTGCTCACCGAAATCCGCGACCTGCTCAAAGCCCAGGCCGACAGCAAGAAATAACCCCATTCCCCGAGGTTCCGCGATGCGACCGGCTCCGATTTTCCTTATAGGATTCATGGGGGCGGGGAAAACCACCCTCGGACGCGCCCTGGAAGCGAGGCTTCCGGGGTGGCGTTATATCGACCTCGACGAGGAGGTGGAATGCCACGCCGGAATGTCGGTGTCGAAGATATTCGCGGTTCACGGCGAGGGGACGTTCCGCAAGATGGAACGTCAGGCATTGGCGGGTGTCGTCGCATCCGAGACACCCCTGATAATCGGATGCGGGGGTGGCACCCCCTGCTTCTTCGACAACATGGAGTTCATGAATGCCCATGGGGTCACCATACTGCTCCAGGCACGCCACTCCACTCTGCTGCGCCGTCTTGTGGAAGCCCAGGCTCAACGGCCCAAACTCAACGGACTGACCCCTGATGAAATCAGCGGTTTCATATCCGACACCGTCGCAAAACGCGACAAATGGTATTCCCAGGCCCGTCACCGCTTCCCCTCCGACAGGCTTGAGACAGCCGCCGAGATAGAGGCAAGCTGCCGTCTCTTCATACGCAAATTCATCAAGCCCCATTGACATCCATCCCCTGTCAACCTTTCCCCACAAAACACCAATCAACCAATGAACAGCCCCACCCCTCTGGAATCCCCGGTAGACACAGCGGTTTCCCGGCGCAATCTCTCGATCGGATTGCCCCGATGCGTCAGCTCGTCAGAACAACGTTTCCCACTGACTCCCGAGGCAGTGGCTTCGCTCACCAACCGTGGATTTGCCGTGGTGATGGAGAAAGACGCCGCATGCCATATCCATTATCCTGACAATGCCTACCTCCGTGCGGGAGCGAAAATAGCCTCCCGGCGCGAGACCCTTGAGGCCGATATCGTGATTCACCTCGCCCCGCTCCCGTTGGGCGACATCTCCTGCCTGCGGCGCGGGGCATTGCTCCTCAGCCTCGCCAACTTCAACCGTTCCAACGGCGCGGATGTGATCAGGCGGCTGCTCGACCGCAAGGTAATCAACATCGCCATCGACATGATTGCCGACGAGACCGGCCATCTCCCTTTCGCCGACATCCTTTCGGAAATCGACGGCCGTGCCGCCATGGTGCTGGCCTCCTCGATGATGGCCGACCCGGTCAACGGCAAAGGGATTCTGCTTGGAGGTGTGGCCGGTGTGATTCCCTGCGAAGTGGTAATACTTGGCAGCAACCTCGCCGCGTGCGCCGCCGCGAGGTCGGCAATCGGCCAGGGGGCGACTGTCAGGATGTTT
>URLF01000149.1 GCA_900548705.1 uncultured Porphyromonadaceae bacterium
TTCTCGGAGGAATTCTCAAACTGCGCGGTGTATTTCACACGGCCGTCGCTGGAATCCGTCTTGGCGAAACCTGTGATTTCGAGGGTGTTGCTCAACACACCATCCATATTGTAGTAGTTGATCTCGTTTTTGGGAGTGGGTGTCGGGAAAATGGCCTCAAGGTCAGCGACATCCACGGGAGTGCCGTTGTAAGACGCGCGGAGAGCCGTGCCGTCGGCGAAGGTGGCATCCAGCTCCATTGTGACCACACCCTTTGAGGAGCGGGAAGTGGTAACGGTGCCTTCGGTCACAACATCCTTCACCTCGGAGATTTCCCCGTCGGTCCATTCGTAAAGCACCACAGTCGCCGCGGCGGACTCACCGGCGAGGCTCACATTCTCGGCGAAAAGTCCGGCATCGGTGAAGTCCACCATTGCCATGTATTTCCCATCCTTGAGGTTGACAAGGTCGGCGGCGGTATCGACCGACCCGAAGAGGAACTGGACATGGGCATTCTCCTCCTCCGGAGAGTAGCGGAAGACCGGAGCCAGCGTCTCGGAGCGGTAAAGCTCCGACCCGTCGGCGGCAGATATGAGCAACCCGGTTGTCTCCTCGCGCACATCGAAGGAGACTTTGGCCACATCCTCGATCACATATTCCACTTTCCGGCCGTCGTTAAGCTCAACGGTCATGGTCTCGACAAGTTCGGTATAGGCATAGGCGCATGTCGCCATAGCTGTCGCCCCGAGCAGGAGCAGCGTATTCTTTGTTTTCATTTTCAATACTGATTTTATTATTTGAGGACTACTTTTATCGCCTTGTTGTCTACGGTCAGCACATAGACTCCGGCCATGCAGGCCGACGCGTCGAGGACTTCGGCAGCTGTGCCTGACATCACTACGCGGCCGTTGAGGTCGTAGAGCGACACGGGAGCGGCCCCGGCGTTAAGCACGATGATTTCACGGCCATTGACAATAGCCTGAACCGCGTTGTTGTCGGCGGCCACCGATGATATTCCGCTCAGCTCATCTTCAAGAGCCTGACGGTCATACATATATTCGATGGGCTTGTTGTCCCACACACCGGTGATTTTGAATTCCGCGTCGTCATAGAGGTCGATGTCAAAAGAGTAGTTCACATAGTCCTCTGTCTGAACCTGGATGGTTCCGCGCTGTACCGGCGCGAAGTAATCGTAGACATATGTCAGGCCCTCCTGGAAATGACGGTAGCTTGAACCGCCATCGACATCAGACCATCCCTGGCCGATGCTCATCGGATCGTAAGTGCCACCGGCGGCAAGCTCGTTTGAGTTCCAGCGCCGGGCGACAACTGTGTAAAGTCCGGGCTTGACAACAGCCTCGTTCTTGGGAGTGAAGAACTCGACACGGAGTAGGTCGGCGGCCACACCGGGGTCAGAATCCCTTCCTGCTGGAGAACCGAGGTCGAGAGTGAACGCGCGGCATCCGGCTTTCTCGCCACGGTGCCAGAGACGGCCTACCTCAAGATAATCGAGGTCAAGCTCCACATCATCAACCAGATTCGATACCGTCGGGGGAACGGAAGCTGAAGAAAGATCATAGGTCACCACGCCTCCAAGGTTGGCGGTCACATGGTAGCCAAGGTCGGTATACGCGTCCAGCGTACCGGAAATCTGCTTTGTGTTGGGGTCGAACTCAATGGTGAGTGTACCTGTCTTGAGGTAACCGTAGACATAGTCGCCGCCATTCTCGCGTATGCGTATGAATGAACCGAAAGGCATCGACACGAGCTCACCGATGTTATACTCGATTTCACGGCAGGGATACCAGGTCTGTCGTTCGAACGACTGCGAATCCTCGTAAACACCCGACTCGATGGTGTACTTGTCCTTTGCCATACGCTTGTGGGCAATCATCATGGCAAGATTGATGCCGTCGCCGGTCAGAGCGCCGGTGGTCTGGTCGAATGTCGAGGAGTAGAAGTTGAGATAGGTCACACCGTTGCCAGAATAGTCGGTGACACCGTAATAATAGGCCATGCTCCCGGCTTTTATGTCGATATCGGTGAGGTCCTTGCGGAGCATCGGGAATGAGGCCTGTTTCTCGTTGACATTGATGATGGGGAGACGGCCCGAGAATTTCAGGTCGCGTGTCTCGCCGGAGACAGGATCTGTCACCGAGGTCTCGATGATGTATTTCCCATCCTCGGCGTGGCTCACCTCAACGGGGGAGGAAACAGTGGTGGAGTTTGCGCGTCCGGCTGTGTAATACGACAACTGTGACGCGTCAGGACAGATGGTGAAGGCTGTCATGTCGTAAGACACCGCGTAACTGCCCGGCTGGAGGGCCAAGGGATCGGAGGAGGCGTTGTAAAGGTCAAGGACCAGCACATAGCCCTCGTCGAGGGTGATGGCTCCGGTCTTGTAGTTGTAACTTGCGTCCTCCTTGTCGGAAAGCATCAGATAATAGTTGGGGGTGTCGTAAGATTTGTCGTCATAAAGACCAACGACCTCATACGACATCTCCAACACGTCGGCCACGGATGCTAAAGAAGCTGAACCCGCGAACAACATGGCAAGTAATAGTTTTCTCATTAGGAAAATGTTGGTTTATACTATGATTTGGGATTATTGCAGCTGATGTTTCCCGTTGACAATATGTCATTCTCTTCAATCCGATGGTTACCGGCCCACACATTCAACGGAGATATTCATATCAAACGTCTATGAATTGTCTGATAAGAAAAGCAATCGTCTATCTTATGCGCTACAGATTGCTCGCGTCAAAATTACACATAAATTTTCAATTTACTCTTCCCTAATTGTTAAAACACGTTAATACACTTGCTTTTAACAATTTTCTCGAAGTTTCCGGATTTGAGAACACTATGGCCAGAATGATGAGTTTTTGTGTGTTTTTGGTCGCGATCCACCTTTCACAAGGTGGCAACAAAATGCCAGATTTCGGAAAGTTCAACGGAGCGTCGGGACAATCAGTCCAGATGGGTGAAAATCTCGTCGTAAATGCGATCGGTTGCCCCGAGATTGTCCTGGATGTATTTGCCGGCGGCTTTGCCCGAACGTGACAGCGCGTCGGATGACGACAGCAACCCGCCGATTGTCGCCTCGCACTCC
>URLF01000150.1 GCA_900548705.1 uncultured Porphyromonadaceae bacterium
GAGACCTCCCGCCTCCTTGACCTCGGGGGTGAGCTTGATGTCGGTACCACGACCTGCCATGTTGGTGGCGATGGTCACGGTGCCGGGACGGCCTGCGAGGGCTACTACCTGCGCCTCCTTCTGGTGGAGTTTGGCGTTGAGCACCTGGCAGTCAATCTTGCGCATATCGAGCATTCGCTTGAGCAGCTCGGAAATCTCGACCGAGGTGGTGCCGACAAGCACGGGACGGCCTGCGTCGCGGAGCTTGACAATCTCCTCGATGACGGCGGCGTATTTCTCCTTTTTGGTCTTGTAGACGCGGTCCTCCAGGTCGAAACGGGCCACGGGACGGTTGGTCGGGATGGTCACCACGTCGAGTTTGTAGATGTCCCAAAGCTCACCCGCCTCGGTCTCGGCGGTACCGGTCATACCGGCGAGCTTGTGGTACATACGGAAGTAGTTCTGCAGGGTGATTGTCGCGAAGGTCTGGGTGGCGGCCTCTACCTTCACCCCTTCCTTGGCCTCGATGGCCTGGTGGAGACCGTCGCTGTAACGGCGACCCTCCATGATACGGCCTGTCTGCTCGTCGACAATCTTGATTTTCCCGTCGTCGATGACATATTCGTTGTCCTTCTCGAAGAGGGTGTATGCTTTCAGAAGCTGTGTCACGGTGTGGACACGCTCCGATTTGATGGCGTAGTCGGCCATCGCCTCATCCTTGAGCTGCTGGCGTTCGGAGATGTCCGCGACATTCTCAAGCTCAGACAGCTTGGCGGCGATGTCGGGGAGGACGAAGAACTGGGGATCCTGGTTGCGGTCGGTCAGCACGTCGAAGCCCTTGTCGGTAAGCTCCACGGAGCGGTTCTTCTCGTCAATCACGAAGTAGAGGGGATCGGTCACCTTGGGCATCTCGCGGGAGTTGTCCTGGAGGTAATATGCCTCGGTCTTCAGCAGGGCGTTCTTCATACCCTCCTCGCTGAGGAACTTGATCAGCGGGCCATATTTGGGCAGACCCTTGAAGGCGCGGAACAGCAGAAGCTCACCCTCTTTGCGGGTCTCTTTGTCCTCTGAGGCGATTTTCTGCTTGGCCTCGGCGAGAATCTGGGTGACAAGCTTGCGCTGGGCCTGGAACACCTTCTCCACATTGGGCTTGTAGTCGTTGAAGAGCTGGTCTTCACCCTTGGGCACAGGACCGGAGATGATGAGGGGGGTACGGGCATCGTCGATAAGCACCGAGTCAACCTCGTCGACGATGGCGTAATAGTGCTTGCGCTGCACCATGTCCTCGGGGGCCATGGCCATGTTGTCGCGGAGGTAGTCGAAACCGAACTCATTGTTCGTACCGAAGGTGATGTCACATTCATAGGCGTTGCGGCGCTCCTTGGTGTTGGGACGGTGCTTGTCGATACAGTCTACGGTCGAGCCGTGGAACATGTAGAGCGGGCCCATCCATTCGGAGTCACGCTTGGAGAGGTAGTCATTGACGGTCACGACATGCACGCCGCGTTTCGACAGGGAGCGGAGGAACACCGGGAGGGTGGCTACCAGGGTCTTACCTTCACCGGTCGCCATCTCGGCGATTTTGCCGGAGTGGAGAACGACACCACCGATGAGCTGCACATCGTAGTGGACCATATCCCAGGTGATTTCGTTTCCGCCGGCCATCCATTTGTTTTTCCAGATGGCCTTGTCCCCTTCGATGGTGACGAACTCGCGTCCCTCGACGGCGAGCTTGCGGTCAAGGTCGGTGGCGGTCACCTCGATGGTCTCGTTGGCGGCGAAACGGGCTGCGGTCTCGCGCATTGTGGCGAACACGATGGGGAGATGCTCGTTGAGCTTGTCCTCAAGGGTGTCGAGGATTTTCTTCTCGTGCTGGTCGATTTCATCCCAAAGGGGCTGACGCTCGTCGAAGGGGAGCTCCTCGATTTTCTCTTTCAGTGAGGTGATGGCCTCCTGATCCTCCTTGGTGGATGCGGCCAGGTCGGCGCGTACATCGTCGATTTTACCTCGGAGTTCGTCGTTGGAAAGGCCCTTCAGAGTGGGGCCGAGTTCATTGATTTTATCTATTGTGGGCTTGATTTCCTTGAGGTCGCGCTGCGACTTGTTGCCGAAAATCTTGCTCAGGAAAGTTGTCAGTGACATAAAATGATTATGGTTGGATTTTGTATGTGGGGATTATGATGAAAATGAAAAAATGACGCGTCAGTTGATATAACGCGCAACTCCTCCGGCGGTTCAAAGACGCAGCGGAGGGAGGGAGGCCCCGTTGGGCGACCTGATACGGAGCAGTCGGCAGACTGTCGGGGCTATCGCCCTGGCATCCACGGGTATTTCGATTTTCCTCGGGGCGAGTTGCGGCGCGAGGATGAAAGCTGTCGCGGTTGAGGCCACGGCACGGCTGACCGTCACCGGGGCTTCCGTGTCGGAGTCGTCATCTATTTCTTGCCAGCCCGGCGCGATGGCGATGAAGACATCCCCGGCGGTGGCGGCGACGATGTTGCGCCTGAAAGCCTCCGGATTCTCCGAGGCCTGGCGTTCCATCACCTCGTCGAGGGTCCAGGCGTGGCTCACTCCGCTCATCCGTTCAAGGAAGCGGGCGGCCTCCGTGCGGATGTCGGCAAGATCTTCTCCCCTCTCCTTGATTAGCTTGTGGTTGAGGAAAAGCTGACTGTCATGGTAGCCCGACACCCATTCCCCGTTGCCGTGGATGGCCATCAGGTACATGTTGAGCAGCGAGACAGCCTTCCGAGAGGAAAATTCACCGTAGGGTATGGCCCATTTCTCATCGTCGCGGCGTTGGCGGCGCGTGAGTGGAGTGCCGGTCACGAAGACCAAGGTCTTGTCCATACCCGGGCCGGCGGCATCGATGGCATCGAAGATGCGCCCTAAGTCCCGGTCGAGCCGCAGATAGCTGTCCATCAGTTCGGGACGGCTGTCGGCGTCGCGTGAATAAGGGTATGGGTCGAG
>URLF01000151.1 GCA_900548705.1 uncultured Porphyromonadaceae bacterium
CTCCTTTGACAGGAAAGTGATGGATTCATTGAGTGCTATCTTGTAAAGCCAGGTCGACAGCTTCGCGTCACCCCTGAACCCTTCGACCGACTGCCATGCCTTCAGGAAGGTGTTCTGGAGGATGTCATTGGCATCGTCATGGCTCTCCACCATACGGCGGATTTGCCAGTAAAGCGGCTCGGAATACTGCCGCATGACATCATTGAACGCCTGCCGGCATGTCTCTGGTTGCCGGAGCCGTTCGATGAGTGTTGAATCTTCGCGGGGTAGTTCTTTTGCCATCAAAGTCGGTTTTTGAGCTTCAAATTTAACAATTAAATTCCGGTTTGACAAAACCGCCCCCATTTTTTACGATTTATTTACGATTTCCCTCTCTTGAAGTATATGGCAGAGCTCGCGTCCGCCCGATTTCATAATGTCGCGGAAATGTCGTAACTTTGCGCCCGAATATCGCGGCCTATCCTTATCGCGGCCCTTTACAGATTAAAATGCGAGATGTAGCAACAGCCATAACGACGTTGATTTCAGCCTTCCTGCCGACGGCTGCTGTCGCCGCAACCGCGACTCTCGCGACCGATTCGGTCACCGACCGGCTACAGGGGGTGGTGCTCGGGGAGGTGTCTGTCACCGCAATCAAGGGGGGTGACACCCCCAACGCCGACGAAGCGGTAACATATATCGGCAGCAGCGCCGTGAAGACCTACGACCTCGTCAATCTCAGGGAAGCGTCGGTACTCGCCCCGAATTTCTACATTCCGGCCTACGGTTCGCGTATGACATCCTCTATATATGTCAGGGGACTCGGCACCCGCATCGACCAACCCGTCGTGGGGCTTAACATCGACAACATACCTATAATAAACAAGGACAACTTCGACTTCGACCTGGCCGACATTGACCGTGTAGAGATTCTGCGCGGACCCCAGAACATACTCTACGGCAGGAACACGATGGGGGGACTGGTCAACATCTACACCCTCTCCCCGCTGAGTTTCGAGGGGGTTAGAACCAGGCTCTCTTACGGCAACCACAACACCTGGCGCGCGTCGGCCGGTGTCTACGGCAAACTTTCCGGGAAACTCGGCATGTCGCTGACCGGAGAGGTTTCAGGCACAGACGGTTTTTTCCGCAACGAACACAACCACAGCAACGTAGGCCGCGAACATCTCGCGGCCCTGCGCTGGAAGACATCATTCCGCCCTACCGGCAAGGTGGTGGTTGAGAACACGGCCATGCTCACCCGTGGCAGGCAGAACGGCTACCCTTACCTCACCGTGTCCACAGACCGCATCGCCTACAATGACACCTGCTATTACAGCCGCCTCTCTTTTGTCGACGGCCTGACAGTCAAGCATTCTTTCAAAGGTATCACCTTCTCCTCCATAATGAGCGTCCAGTATCTCGACGACGACATGACGCTTGACCAGGATTTCACCGAAGCCGACTATTTCACCCTGCGTCAAAAACGCAATGAATGGGCGTTCACCGGTGATTTCGTGGCGCGTGGCCCTCAGACAGGGAGCTACTCCTGGCTCACGGGGGTGTTCGGCTTCTACCGCCGCTCAAAGATGGAGGCCCCGGTGACATTCAAACAGACAGGAATAGACCGTCTCATCATCGCCAACCGCAACAATGCCAACCCCTATTACCCGATAGGCTGGGATGAACCATCCTTCACTCTCGGCAGCGACTTCACGATGCCCTCTGGCGGCATGTCAGCCTATCACGAGAGTTCGCTGAAACTCGGCGACTTCACCATCACCGCCGGGCTGCGTTTCGACTGGGAACGGACATCGCTCGATTTCCGCAGTTTCTGCAACACATCATACACGGTGTATGACAACACCGACCCGACCCTCTCCCCTCTTCCTGTCTTCCACAAATCCCCTGTCAACATCGATGAGAGTGACAACCTTTCGCACGATTACACCCAGCTGTTACCGAAAATCTCCGTGTCTTACCGGATTCCCGGCAACCACGGCAACATATACGCCTCTGTGACCAAGGGCTACAAGGCCGGCGGCTACAACACCCAGATGTTTTCCGACTTCCTTCAGCAACGCCTCATGTCGGAAATGGGGCTGACTCAGCAATATGATGTCGACCAGACGGTCTCATACCGTCCAGAGACCGACTGGAACTACGAGGTCGGTGCCCACCTGAGCCTCCTTGACCAATCCCTGGCAATCGATTTCTCGGCATTCTGGATTGACATTGACAACCAGCAGGTGACGATGTTTCCCGAGGGGAGTATCACAGGACGCATCATGGCCAACGCCGGGAAAGCCCGCTCAAGAGGTGTGGAGCTGTCTGCATCCTACCAGTCACCGGCGGGATGGTTCGCCCGTGGCGCGTATGGATTCACGGATGCCCGTTTCATCGATTTCAACAACGGCAGGGCCGACTACTCGGGCAAACGGGTGCCTTACGCTCCCTCCAACACCCTGTTTCTTGGTGCGGGTTACACACGCAGCCTGAGCGGCTTCATCGACGGGATTTCGGCGGAGGTCAACACCCGTGGCACCGGAAGCATCTGGTGGGATGAGGCAAACACCGTAAAACAACCATTTTATATGCTCCTCAACGCCTCCGTGGCGGCCACCCACAAGGGGTTCCGCCTGGAGCTTTGGGCAGACAATATCACTGCCACGCAATATGCGACGTTTTATTTCGTTTCAATAGGGAACGCGTTCCTCCAGCGTGGCAACGGCTTCTCAGCCGGAGCGACCCTTAGCTGGGAGCTGGATTTCTAAATAGTTTTAACTCAAGACTCGACAAACAAAACAACAAACACTGAAATAAGTAGATGTTGAGAATTAGTTTATATCAGAATTTTTGCGTATCTTTGTGTGAA
>URLF01000152.1 GCA_900548705.1 uncultured Porphyromonadaceae bacterium
CTACTTATCAGAAAGTTGGACTCACTGCTTTATGGTTTAGCGGACAGTAATAATTCTTTTTAGTCTTATATTGATTCAGCGGATAATGCGCGGAATCTCGACAACCTTTATCTCTGATAGTTTCAGCCGGGCTTCGAGATAGCGTTGCAGTTCGGTCTTCGCGGCGGGTGAAATGCCTGAGGAGGTGTGGACGAGGGCTATGTTAAGGGTGTCGGTATGACCGTCTGACGGGTCGGCGAACACAGCTTTGGTTATCGCGATTTCATTGACTTTCGGGAAGACCACCCGCAGCTCGGGAAGAATCTCGGCGGCCGCGCCGAATGATGCGCGGTCTGATGCGATTATGTTGCTCAATGAGTCTATTTCCGATTGTTTTGACTGGATGGCGTTCTGTGAGATATGGTAAATGTCGCTGACAGCGGCGTTCTTCACCTCGTCGACAGATACCGGGCGGTCACCCTGGAAGATTTTCAGTCGGGTTCCTTCGAGGTTGTAGAACCTCATACGCGACGACAGGGCTATCATCAATGAGTCCTGTGGCATGGCTTTCCCGATAAGGGTGAGGTTGATTTGCCGTCCGTCTTTCCCCCAGGTCTCGGAGGATGACAGCACATGGGTGTCGGGCCACTGGCATTCATGGGCGATGAATTTCCCGACGTTCAGCTCAAACCGGTTCATACGCAACATCGAGTAGGTGAGGTATATGCTTGGGAGCAGCGTAAGCAGCGCGACAGTGTAGGTTATCCGGCGTATGCGTTTGACACGTTCGGGGTCGGCGGCTGCCACCGGCTTGAATTTCAGGAGCTTCACACCGATGAAGGTGGCCAGACAAATGAATATCGAATTGATTATGAAGAGGTATGACGCTCCGATGAAATAATGCATCTGCAAGGTGGCGAGTCCATAGCCTGCGGTACAGAGCGGAGGCATGAGGGCGGTCGCGATCGCCACACCCGGGATAACATTTCCTTTGCTGCGCGAGCATATGGCAACAATCCCCGCACCTCCACCGAAGAATCCTATAAGCACGTCATAAATGGTGGGAGAGGTGCGTGCCAGCAATTCACTGTGTCCTTCGGCCACCGGGGAAATCAGAAAGTAAAGGGAGGAGGCGAGCATCGAGAACAAAGCGGCGACCACCAGGTTTCGCAAAGAGCGTTTGAGCAGCTCGAAATCGGTTATCCCTATCCCGAGGCCGATGCCGATAATCGGGCCCATGAGAGGGGATATCAACATCGCGCCGATGATTACGGCGGTCGAGTTGGTGTTCAGGCCGAGTGATGCTATGAAAATGGCCAGTACGAGGATTATGAGGTTGGTGCCGCGAAACGACACACCCTCGCGAATGGAGGCCTCGGCCTCCTGCTGTGTCACAAGATATGGGGTCAGCGCAAAATAATTTCCCGTCAGGGATTTCAGTTTTGTCCAGAAAGTCTCTGCCATGGTTGAAACGTGTTGATATGCTTATTAAACAAACTCCCTGACAAAAGTATCTAAAAATCCACGAAAAAACAAACAGTAGCCTTCGTGGCAGGAGACATCCGCGCCTGTGGTTGGGATTATGACAGGCGCAGACGGCCGTCGTGACGGGGTACGCCGAGCAGGGAGGAGAGAAGGCTGGCTGGGATATAGGGGAGTTGCCGACGTAAATTGGAGAGCATCCTTGAGAAGGATTCCATAGGGCTGCGTCCCTGGCAGTCGAGGATTTCCGGGCCGAATCGGTTTTCGGGGGTGTCATAGCAGGCGATGCCGAATCCGTAGGGGGTGCCGTGGCGATCGATGTTGTGGGTGAAATCTGTTATCACGACGCGGCCGGCCATCTGCAGGCGTGTCATTTGTGTGTCAAATCCGACATCCTTCCTTGAAGAGGTTGCTTTTCCGCGTTTCCCGGCCATCTCCTTGTAGGCTGACGCTTTGGCTGCTTCCTGCATCTCAAGATATTGTTTGCGCGGTATGCGTTGGAATCCTGTGGCGTTGCGAAGGTCGGTCGAGCGCATCGGTCCGTTGAGTGAAAGTATGTCGAGTATCATCCTGTCGACATTGTTTCCTAAGGAGTCGGGGATGGCGTTTTCGAGCGGGGCGCACCAACGTCGGTAATTAGTGAAGTCGGCGAGCCATTCCCGGCTCACATAACCGGCTTTGCCGTGGAAGAACTTCCCGTATGCCGATGTCATGCCACGGGCGATGTCTCCTTTCCATTCCCAGGGGCCGTTCTCATCCCAGAGTATGTTGGACGGGGTCATCTCCTCGACGGAGAGTCCCGGGATGCGGTTGCGGAAATAGGGGAGAAAGCCAATCTGTCTGACGCGGTCTTCGAGGTCGGCGGCGCTGCTGAGGGGTGAGGTATAGTCGGTCATTGCCGTAAGAGATGACAGGGTATGGATAAATAACGCTGTCGTCTGTGGTAAAGTTAGACAAGGTATAAAAGAAAAATCCGCAAGTGATTAATCACTTGCGGATTTTCCAAGTGTCCGAAATGAGACTCGAACTCACACGATCCAATGATCACTACCCCCTCAAAGTAGCGCGTCTACCAATTCCGCCATCCGGACATTTTTAAACCTTTTGTGACTTTTCTCCCGAGATTCCGAGGAGTGGTTTATTGAGCGAAAAACGGGACTCGAACCCGCGACCCCGACCTTGGCAAGGTCGTGCTCTACCAACTGAGCTATTTTCGCAAGA
>URLF01000153.1 GCA_900548705.1 uncultured Porphyromonadaceae bacterium
AATCGACCGCCATGGAGGCGATGTCTGAATTTGCCGCCGCCGAGGCCTTGTAAGCTTTGAAGCGGTTTTTGTCGCCACGCGGGAAGGTATGGCGGAAGGGGTATGCCTTTTTATATGAAGGGAGGTCGGGATATCGGTCGATGGCCATCAGGGGAGTCCACTGAAGGGTGTCGAGACGGTATTCCAGCGGTGTGCGGTGGTTGATTTCCTGCGGTTTCTGGGGCAGATAGAAAGTGGTGGTGGCCCACTTCCCGGTCAGGTCGTTGATCCAGAACGCCGAGTTCCCCGCGTGTCCGGCCATTATTATGGCTTCGGCCGGGTCGGCGGCTATCGAGTAGGCGTAACCGAGTCCTCCGGAGGCTATGCGCAGCTCGTCGGAGAGGGTAGAGGCACCCAGGGATGCGGGCGACAAGGTCTCGGAGGTGAAGTTGCCGATTGTGGCCTCGTCGTTGAGGGATGGACGCGGACGGCGTTCGTCACGGTCATATACCGTCGCGCCCCCGATTCCGTTGACTGCCGGGGATGCGCCGGTGAAGAGCAACGCCGTGGAGGCCGCTCCGTCGAGGGGTGTGCCGAAATCCACGTCGCGGATGGTAACACCCTTGTCGGTCAGACGGCGGAATCCGTTCTGGCCGAAATGGTTACGCAGCAGTTCGAGGTAATCGTCAGAAAGCCCTTCGACAACGATTCCCACCACAAGCTGCGGACGCGGCGGCAGCTCCTGGGCTAAGCCGGGCATAATGGCTGTGGCCCCCAGCAGGAGGGCCGCCAGTCGGTTGCGGCTGAATGTCGGCAGGTTTGTTGCCACGTCTGTCTCTTATTTTCGGTTTTGTATTTGTCGCTCCGGAGAATGATTCTTCCGGAAGATATATATGTATCGCGCCGAGAGGAGCATGTCGGCCCCAATCAGCGGGTAGAACGCGCCGTTGAGACACTGAATCCCGAGGATTCCTATCCCGAACAGCAAAAACAGTGCCACAAAGTTACAAATTTGATAGAAATAAACCACACGTTGGAGGCTTTTTGGCCAAATAAGTGCAGCCGGGATGACTGTCAGCGGATTAAGCCAGAGATAAAGCCAGTTGGGGGAGGTGGCTTCATGGACACTGATGAATATCAGGAATGTCAGCAGCAGGCTGACGATGAAAAAGCAGCTGTAAAGCAGGGAGTCGTACCACCTTGTGACCTTCCGGCGACGCAAGTCGCGCACGGCGATGAACGCTGTGACGAGCAGGATGACCAGCGACACGAAGAGGGGGGAGAGGAGAAACGGGGTTGCGCCCTCGGTGACGCGCCCCTTTGCCGGGAGAATCACCGATGTGGATTTCACCAGAGGATGCTTGACGCCATCTTCGCCCGTATAGGTGGCCCGGCTGAGGGCATCTTTCAGATAGAGGGGTGAGTATGTCCGTTCTCGCGGGGAAATCTCCCGGTCGAGACCGTTCCCGAGAGCGAGGTCGATCCCAAGCTGATACCAAGGATAATCGGCATGGGTGCGGGTCATCTCCCCTCTGAAAGTGTGGCTCCCCGGAGTGTCGACAATGCCGGTCTCCCCGTAGGTGAAACCTTCGGCTTCTGGAATTTCCACGGGATTCCCGACCGCCTGCTCGATAAGGGACAGTGGCCGGGTGGCGCAATTGTCGTAGATGTAATTGTAGCGGTAGGTGCGGTTTTCCGGACGCAGGTTGTTGGAGACGAGAGCTTCAAGACGGGCTGCCTGTTCGGGAGTCAGGTCAAGCACCTGCTCGGTCACCTCACGTCCCTGGCGGCGGTATTCCTCCATGAATGCCGAGAAAGGGAATGGCCACGCCATATAGTCGGTCTCCCCCTTCACGAAACGATACAGGAAATTTGGCGCGGCGAAATCAAACACCCCCCAGTTGACCACATAGTCATATTCTCCGGGAGACTGGAAACGCATCGCCGTGTGGCCGTCAAGTTCGTAGATAATGCTTCCGGGGGATATGGTCAGCAACGACACCCGGGGGGCGGTGGTTTCCTCCGCTCCCAGTCCGAGCGCCCAAGCCAGCAACATCGCCGCTAAGGCTATTATCCGTTTAAGAAAATCAAGCACTTAAAATTCCAGTTTGAACACGCAAAGTTATGAAAATTCCCCGGAATTTCCTAACTTCGTGGGAAAAAGCGACTGATTGGATTTTTAGCATATGGAAAATGAAACCATAATCCCCGGAATGGAGGAACGGCAACTGCCGGAATTCAACGCGATGCAGAGGGTCAAACGGCGTTTCTTCGCTATGCGCAATGGCGACCTCGCTCAGCAAATGGCTGAACGGGGAGCGAAATACCGTATTAATTTTGGTTTGAATCTCCCTCAGATAAGTGAAATTGCCCGTGATTTCCTTCCGGGAGG
>URLF01000154.1 GCA_900548705.1 uncultured Porphyromonadaceae bacterium
GCATAGTCACACCTGCGCATCATTATGTCCCCTACTCCCACATATGCCCTGACAAGATTGGTGGCCGCGACTGAATCGGCCCGGGCTTGTTCACGGACATATCCAGCCATATACAATGACAAAGCTTCGGCGGGATTCCCCGCTTTCAAGTAGCTATCCGCCATATCAAGCATCCTCTCCACAGACATTTCCGACACTTTCCCGAAAAGGCTGTCGGCTGGCTCATACGCAGAGACAGAAGCGGCCTCAGACAACTGCGTCTGAGCCAGGATTGATATTGCTGCCAATAAACTGATTATCTGTTTCAACATGCCAAATAGTCATAACTCCCCGCTCTGAAGGGGTAAATACAAATGTCATAAGGTTTTCTCAGCGGTATCTCTCGGGGAGGGCCGAACGGATGGCATCCGCCGACAGGTCGGACACTCTCCGGCGATCCGCCTCATCGGCAGGAGGTGCGATTGGCTTATGGATGGTCAGGACTATCTTGCCCCAGTGAGGGAGCCATTGTCCTCGGGGTAATACCTGATATGCTCCATCAATAGTGACCGGGACAACCGGAAGATGGAACTCCATGGCCAACTGGAACGCTCCTGTGTGGAAACGTCCCATACGCCCTGTCCGGGAACGTGAGCCTTCAGGAAATACAACCACAGACATCCCCCTCTGCAATGTCTTTTCAGCGGTGGCCATCGTTCGTTTGATAGCCGCCGGGGATGAGTTGTCGACAAATATATGGCCTGCCGCTTTGCAGCTTATTCCTATCACAGGGAATTTACGGAGACCAATCTTCATCATCCACTTGAAGTTGTGATTAAGGAAGCCGTAAATGGAAAATATGTCATAAGCTCCCTGATGGTTGGCGACAAAGACATAAGAGGTCTTCTCCTGAATGTTCTCGCGCCCTTTGACCTCGACTTTCACCAACGTCAGCCAAGTGCAGAGTTTCGCCCAGATATGAGGAGGCCAATATCCCCAGAACCGTCCTCCGCCAAGCAATGAGCCGAGGACTGTAACAAGTCCGGTCAGGATTGTCAGCACGACTATCATTGGTATCATAACCACTATCTGATATATTCGATACAAAACCAGAAGAATTGTCTTCATAGCGGATGACGGATTGATGGGGTGATATTAAATTGGGAAGAAGGGTGTGGCAAAACTGGAAGGGTTTCGCCACACCCTGATTTTTGTAGTCTATGGTTTTTGATTACCAAGCGAACATCGGACGGTCTGCCATCATGGTGTTGACCTTCTCGCGCACAGCCTTGATGGTAGCCTCGCTTTCAGGAGCGGAAAGAACGGTGTCAATCATCTCAACGATACCACCCATCTCGTCGGCCTTGAGTCCGCGGGTCGTGATGGCGGGGGTTCCGAGACGGATACCGGAGGTCTGGAATGGGGAACGTGAGTCGAAGGGCACCATATTCTTGTTGGCGGTGATGTCGGCATCCACCAGCACCTTCTCGGCAACCTTTCCGGTCAGATCGGGGAACTTAGAACGGAGGTCGACAAGGATACAGTGGTTGTCAGTACCGCCGGAAACCACATAGTAGCCCTTGTCTGTGAGAGCCTTGGCCATAGCTGCGGCATTCTCCTTGACCTGCTTCTGATACTCCTTGTATTCGGGCTGGAGCGCTTCGCCGAATGCGACAGCTTTGGCTGCGATGACATGTTCGAGCGGACCACCCTGCACACCGGGGAACACGGCGGAGTCAAGCAATGAAGACATCTTGCGAATCTCACCTTTCTTGGTCGCCTTACCCCAGGGATTGTCGAAATCCTTGCCAAGGAGAATCACACCGCCGCGAGGACCGCGCAGGGTCTTGTGGGTTGTGGAGGTGACGATATGAGCGTACTTGACAGGGTTGTCAAGCAGTCCGGCAGCGATAAGGCCTGCGGGATGAGCCATATCCACCATAAAGATGGCACCGATGCTGTCGGCGATTTTGCGCATGCGCTCATAATCCCATTCACGGCTGTATGCGCTCGCGCCGCCGATGATAAGTTTGGGTTTCTTCTCGTTAGCGAGCGCCTCCATCTGGTCATAATCGACGCGGCCAGTCTCCTGATTCACATTGTAGCCGATCGCGTTGAACACAAGGCCGGAGAAATTGACGGGGCTGCCATGGGAAAGATGGCCGCCGTGGTCGAGG